>JAQBQI010000815.1 GCA_028287085.1 Myxococcaceae bacterium | reverse complement strand
GACGCCCTCGCCGAGGCGCACCGCGCGGCGCGCTACGCGGCCTTCCAGGGCTGGTCGCTCGACCCCGCCGGGGCCGAGGCGGTCTTCGGCCAGGTGGCCGCCTCGCTGCGCGGTCGCACCACGCCCGCGACCGTCGCCGGCGCGCGCTCGGCGGAGGCACCGGGCCTCGTGGTGGTCACGCTGCTGGTGGCCGCGAAGGGTCCGCTGCCGCCGCTGCCGTCCGCGCTCGGCCTGCCCGCGCTCATGGCCGCCCTCGAAGGGATCGTCCCCGCGCGGCCCGACCTGCTCGCCGACTTCGCGCTGGTGTGGACGCCCGCCGACGAGGGCGCTCCCCTCTCCCCGGCCGAGGTCGAGGCGCTCTACCCCGAGCTGCTGCGCCTCGACGACGGCGCCGCGCCCGGACGGCGCGTGTGCGGCTCGTGCCGCGCCGTGTACGCCGGCGGGCTCGCCCGCTGCCCCGCCTGCGGCGGCGCGTGAAGCGCTGACGCGAGGGAGGCGTCTCGCGCGCCCGATTTTACGTGACGAGGTAATCGCCGCCCGGGACTGGGCCGTCGCGTCGCTCGGAGAGCCGATCGGTTCATCCAGACACTGGATGAGGCCGCCCGCGAGCTCGACGGCGCCGCCACCGCCGACGAGGCCCTCCGCGCGGCGCTGCGCGTCACCGGCCGGCACCTGCACTTCGGCCTCGACCACCCGCGCAGCGGCCGCTTCGACGTCGCCGAGCGCGAGGCCCACTGCGTCGAGTACGCCCACCTCGCGGGCGCCCTGCTCCTGCGCTGGTCGCGGGCGCACGGCAACACGCTGCGCGTGACGGTGGTGCGCAGCCAGGCGCGGCTCTTCGGGATGCGCGTGCCGATGCGGGGGTGGCACGACCACGACTGGGTGCTGGTCGAGGAGGGGGCGCGGCGCTGGTACGTCGACCCGACCCTCGACGACATGGGCCTCGGGTGGGACCTCGCCGGTCAGGCCGAGGGCCTCGCCGGGCGCTGATCGCGGGGCCGCGGCTGGTGTAGTGTCCGCGGCCCCTATGCATGCGTTGTTGGAAGAGCTCGGTTCGGCCGCCTCGGCGGCGCTGGTGAAGGAATTCGGCGCGGAGAAGCTCTCCGTGCCCGTCGTCTTCGAGCCGTCGCCCCGCGCCGACGTGCAGTGCGCCACCGCGATGCGCCTCGGCAAGTCGCTCGGCCGCGCGCCCCTCGACGTCGCCGCGCTCCTCGCCGACGCGGTCGCCGCGCACCCGGCCGTCGCGAAGACCGAGGTCGCCAAACCCGGCTTCGTCAACGTCACCCTCCACGACGCGTGGCTCGCGGCGCACCTCGACGACGCCCTCGTGCACCGCCCCGTCGGCGCGGGGCAGACCGTGGTGCTCGACTACTCCTCGCCCAACGTCGCCAAGCCCATGCACATCGGGCACATCCGCTCGACCATCCTGGGCGAGGCGATGAAGCGCGTGCTGCGCGCGGTGGGCTACACCGTCGTCGCCGACAACCACCTCGGCGACTGGGGTACCCAGTTCGGCAAGCTCATCGTGGCGTGGCGCCGCTACCTCGACGCCGCGGCCTACGCCCGCGATCCGGTGGGCGAGCTCTTACGCATCTACGTAAAGTTCAGCGACGAGGAGAAGGCCCAGAAGGCCGCCCTCGGCGTGCCGGTGAGGTCCGACGACGACGACAACGACGACGCGCCGCTCCCGGCGCAGGCCCCCGAGCTCCTGCGCGAGGCGCGCGCCGAGCTGGTCAAGCTACAGGCGGGCGACCCGGAGAACGTCGCGCTGTGGAAGCAGTTCATCGACGTGTCGATGATCGAGTTCGAGCGCATCTACAAGCGCCTCGGGGTGAGCTTCGACGAGGTGCTCGGCGAGAGCTTCTACAACGATCGGCTGCCGGGCACGGTCGACGCGCTGCTGGCGACGGGCACCGCGGAGCCCAGCCAGGGCGCGGTGGTGGTGAACTTCACCAAGGAGCGCGACGGCGCGGCCATGACGCCGATGCTGGTGCGCAAGGCCGACGGGGGCTTCCTGTACGGCACCAGCGACGTCGCCGCGATGACCTACCGGGTGGAGCGGTGGAACCCGTCGCGCATCCTCATCGTCACCGACGAGCGGCAGCAGCTGCACTTCCGCCAGCTCTTCGCGGTGGCGCGACGGCTGGGCATCGAGGCGAAGCTCGAGCACGTCTGGTTCGGCCTCATGCGCCTGCCCGAAGGCACCTTCTCGACCCGCGACGGCAACGTCATCTCGCTCGAGGCGCTGCTCGACGAGGCCGAGGAGCGCGCCGCCGCCGTCGCCCGCTCGCTCAACCCCGAGCTGCCCGACGCCGAGGTCGCCAACGTCGCCCGCGTCGTCGGACTCGGGTCGGTCAAATACAACGACCTCTCCAAGGACCGGCAGACCCTCGTCACCTTCACCTGGGACAAGGCCCTCTCGCTCCAGGGCAACACCGCGCCCTACGTGCAGTACGCGTACGCGCGCATCCGCTCGATCCAGCGCAAGGTGGCCGAGCTCGGCGCCGTCCCCGGCCCGCTGGTGGCCCTGGAACCGGCCGAGCGCGCGCTGGTGCTGACGCTGTTGAAGTACCCGCTGGCGGTCGAGGAGGTGGCGATGTCGGCGCGGCCGCACGTGCTCTGCGACTACCTCTTCGCGCTCGCCGGGGCCTTCGCGACCTTCTTCAACGACTGCCCCGTGAAGGACGCCGAGCCCGCGGTGCGCGCCGCGCGGCTGACGCTCTGCGACCGGGTGGCGACGGTGCTGCGGCGGGGCCTCGACCTGCTGGGCATCGAGGTCGTGGAGCGCATGTGACCACGCGCCTCGTCACGGGCTACCCCCGGCTGCTGGCGCGGCGCATCGCCACCGAGGTGCTCGCCGACCCCGACGCGCGCGTGGTGATGCTGGTGCGCACCCGCTTCATGGAAGAGGCGCGCCGCTGGCTCACCACCCTCGGGCCCGACGCGGCGCGGGTGGAGGTGCTCGAGGGCGAGGTCACGTCGATCGACCTCGGGCTCGGGGGGCGGGAGTTTCTCGACCTCGCGCGGCGCGTCGACGTGGTGCACCACGCGGCCTACTCGACCAGCCTGGAGGTCGGCGCGGAGGCCATCACGGCGCTCAACCTCCAGGGCACGCGCGAGGTGATCGAGCTCGCGCGCGCCGGGCTCGAGCAGGGCAGCGCGCCGCGGGTGGTGGCGTACAGCTCGGTGCTCGCGCTCGGCGCCGCCGAGGGGCTGCTGCGCGAGGACGAGCTCGACCTCGGGCAGCGGCTGCGCTCGCCCGCCGAGCAGACGATGCACGGCGCCGAGCGGCTCTTGCGGCAGGCGATGGCGACGCTGCCGGTGACGGTGGTGCGCGCGTCGATGATCGTCGGCGACTCGCGCACCGGGGAGATCGACCTCTTCGACGGGCCGTACCTCTTCATCGTGCTGATGCTGAGCTCGCCGGTCGACCTGCGGCTGCCGCTGCCGGCGGGGGGCGACCTGCCGCTGCACGTGGTTCCGGTCGACCACGTGGCGCGGGCGGGCGTGGCGCTCGGGGCGATGCGCGAGGCCGTGGGCAAGACCTTCCACATCGTCGACCCGGCGCCGCCGAGCACCCGCGACGCCTTCGAGCGCATCGCGCAGCTGGCGGGGCGGCGGGTGCCGCGGGGGATGGTTCCGGTGAACCTGACGCGCGCGCTGCTGAACACGCCGGGGCTGGAGCGCCTCACCCGCAGCCCGCTGGCCTTCGTCGACCGGCTCGCCACGCGGGCGCGCTACTCCGACCTCGGGGCCCGCGCGCTGCTGGTCCCGCGCGGCATCGTGTGCCCCCCCTTCGAGGCCTACGTCGGCCCGCTCGTGGCCTACGCGCAGAAGCGGCTCGACGCGCGGCGGCAGCGGGCCGTCGAGGTCGAGGTGGACGACCCCCTCGCGTGAAGGCGGTCATCCTCGGGTCGACGTCGCGCTACCGCCGGGAGCTCATCGAGCGCCTCGGGCTTACCGTGACCTGTATGGCCTCGCCCTTCGACGAGGAGGCCGCGAAGGCGGGACTCGCCCACCTGCCCATCGCCGAGCGCGCGCGGGCCCTGGCCGTCGGCAAGGCCGAGGCGCTGGGCGAAGCCTATCCCGACGCGGTGATCCTCGGGTCGGACCAGATGGGCGAGCTCGACGGCGAGGCGCTGGGCAAGCCGCACACGGCCGAGCGGGCGCGCGAGCAGCTGCGACGCCTGAGCGGGCGCGAGCACCGGCTGCACACGGCGGTGGCGGCGCACCACCGGGCGAGCGGGCGCACCGAGACGGTGGTCGACACGCACGCGCTGACGATGCGGGCGCTGACCGACGCGGCGATCGCCGACTACGTGGCGCGCGACGCGCCGCTCGACTGCGCGGGTTCGTACCGGGTGGAGTCGCTGGGTATCGCGCTCTTCGAGCGGGTGCGCGGGGACGACTTCACCGCCGTGATCGGGCTGCCGCTGACGCGCGTGGTGGCGCTGCTGGAGGGCTTCGGGGTGCGCGTGCTGGGCTGAGCGTCACTGCCCTTCGGGGTTGGGCGGCGGCGGGGTCGGCACGATCACCGTGGTGTGCGAACCCGGCAAGCCCTCCTGGCCGGTTGCCCCCTGGGCGCCCTGCGGTCCCGGCGGACCGGGCGGACCCGGCACCGCCACGGGCACCGGCACCGGCACGGGCACTTCCACGGTGCGCACGATCGGCGGCGGGGCCGGGGCGGGCGCCGGAGTCTCGACCGGCACGATGATGGGTGCGGGCGCCGCGGGCGCTGCGGGCGCCGCCGGCTGCTCGCACGCGCTCAAACCCATGAGTGCCATTGATCCAAGAACGATCAGTCGAATCTTCATCGTTGCTCCAGTCGAGTCCGGCCAACACCGCCGCCACGAGGTCGCGACGCTACCCATCGCGATTGCAGCGGCTGTGCCCGGTGCTCGATGCGCTCGCGCAGGGCTGATCGCAGCGGTGCGTCTCGCCGTGCGCCCATCGCCCGATGGGGCGCTAGCGCCGCCCGGCGCGTGCGGTGTGTGGCGGTTGTGCGGTGCCGGAGGGCCCCGGGGCCCGCCTCGCCCGCCCGCGTGTTACAGCCGGCGTCCCCGCGGATGCTCCAGTACTTCACACTCGCCAGCGCCCTTACGCTGCTCTCGCACCTCTACTTCGGCGCGCGCCTCTTCGCCGACGCCCCCTGGCGCCGCCGCTTCCGCCTCCTGCTCGTCGCCCACTGGATCGCGCTCCCCGCGGCCATGGTCTTCTCCCTCCGCGCGCCCGCGTCGACGCGCGCCTGGTCGGTGCCGCTCGCGCACCTCACCTTCTTCGACGTCGGCCTCTGCCTGCTGCTCCTCGCCGCCCTCGCGCTGCGCGACGCCGCCCTCGCGCTCGCCTGGCTCGTCGCCCGCCCGAGGCCCGACCCGTCGCCGCGGCGCCGCTGGATTCGCCGCGCCCTCGACCTCGCCGTCCTCTCGACCGCCGGGGGGATGAGCCTCGCCGGCTACGGCCTCGCCCTCGCGCAGCCCTTCGTGCGCCGCGTGCGCGTGACCGTCGGCGCCGGCCGCCTGCGCGCCGGAACCCGCCCGCTGCGCGTCGTGCAGGTGAGCGACCTCCACGTCGGGCCCACCATCCGCCGGGCCTACGTCGACGCGCTGGTCGACACCGTCAACGCCCTCGACGGCGACCTCGTGGTGCTCACCGGCGACCTCGTCGACGGCTTCGTCGCGCAGCTCCGCGACGAGGTGGCGCCCCTCGGCCGGCTGCGCGCGCGCCGCGGCGTGTACTTCGTCACCGGCAACCACGAGTACTTCTACCGCGCCGACGAGTGGCTCGCGGCGCTGCGCGCGCTGGGCATCGCGGCGCTCGCCAACCGCCACGTGAGCTTCGAGCACGAGGGCGCGACCGTGCTGCTCGCCGGCCTCGACGACCCCAACGCGGGCCCCAGCGACCGCCACGCCGCCCTCGCCGCGTCGATGACCGACGCGCCCGCCGGGGCCCTGCGCATCCTGCTCGCGCACCGCCCGGCCGACGCCGTCGAGGCCTCGCGGCGCGGCTTCGACGTGCAGCTCTCGGGGCACCTGCACGGCGGCCAGTTCATCCCGCTGACGTGGCTGCTGCGGCTCACCGAGCCCTTCGTGGCGGGCCTCTATCGACACCGCGGTCTCTGGCTCTACGTGAACCGCGGCGCCGGCTACTGGGGGCCGCCCAACCGCCTCGGCGCCCGCCAGGAAATCACCGTGCTGGAGATCGCCGCGTGAGCGCCCGCCGCTTCCTCTGGGTCACCTGGGAGGGCGGCGGAACCACGCCCCCCGCCCTCGCCGTCGTGCGCCGCCTGCTGGCGAGAGGGCACGCGGTGCGGGTGCTCGGCGACGAGTGCCTGCGCGCCGACGCGGCCGCGGTCGGGGCGGCGTTCAGCCCCTATCGACTGGCCCCGCAGCGCGCCACGCGCACCGCCGAGAGCGAGATCACCGCCGACTGGGCGGCCCGCACGCCGCTCGGGGCCTTCCAGCGCGCGCGCGACCGCCACGCCTTCGCGCCGGCCGGGCGCTTCGCCCGCGACGTGCTCGACGTCCTCGCCGACTCGCCCGCCGACGCGGTGGTCGTCGACGCGATGCTCTTCGGCGCGCTCGCCGGGGCCGAGGCGTCGGGGCTGCCCTTCGCGGCGGTGATCCCGATGACGTCCTTCCTGCCGGCGCCGGGGCGACCCCCCTCGGGCCTCGGGCTGCGCCCCGCCGCCGGCGCGC
>JAQBQI010000767.1 GCA_028287085.1 Myxococcaceae bacterium | reverse complement strand
CAGCGCTAGCGCGAGCACGGCGGCCGCGGCGAGCGCGCGCCAGCGGGTCGCGGCCAGCGAGGCGACCAGCAGCGCCGCGGGCGCCAGCAGCGCGAAGCCGTAGCGCTCGGCGTCGACCGAGGGCATGTGCCACTGGCGCATCGGCGCGAGCATCAAGGGCAGCCCGATCAGCGCCACCAACAGGTGCGGCACCGCGACGCGGCGCAGCGGGTCGCTTCCGCGCACGCACGCAAACACCACGAGGCCGACGGCGAGCGCGCCCGCCGCGAACTCCAGCGCGGGCGGCAGCGTCGCGGTGGTGAAGTCGCGCACCGTCGACTCGCCCGAGAGCACCCCGGCCAGGGTGCGGGCGAATACCCAGAGGCGTAAACCGAGGTGGTCGAAGTGGGCGCTGGGGCGGGTGGTTCCGTGGTGGGCAACGCGGGCGGCGCCGAGGGCGATGGGCGCGACGTGCAGCGCCGCGAGGGCGACGGCGAGCGCGGTCGAGCGGTCGCGCAGGCGGGCGCGCGCGGTGGGGTCGGCGGCGAGCTGCGCGGCGACGCCGACGCCCGTGAGGAGCGCGAGCGGTGAGAAGTGGAAGCCGAGCGCGACGAGCTGCCCGCACGCGACGCGCCACGCAAGCGGGCGCGGGGAGGGGAGCGCCCAGGCGCGGTGGGCGACGAGCGGGCACAGCGCGGCGAGCGCGAAGGAGAGCGCGTAGGGGGTGACGACGTTGCGGCTCCAGAGCACCGCCCAGGGGTGCACCGCGAGCAGGGCGGCGAGCACCAGCGCGGCGCGCGCGCCGGCCACGCGGCGGGCGACGAGGGCGACGGCGACGAGGCCGACGACGCTCGCGACGACCGGGACGCTGCGCGCGCTCGCGACGGTGGCGCCGCCGAGGCGCAGCGCGACGGACAGCAGCCACGCGAAGAGGTCGGTGACGAAGCGCGCGTCGGGCGCGAGGGGGAGGGCGCGTCCGTGGGCGCGCTCCCAGGCCGCGAGCAGCCAGTTGCCCTCGTCGTGCGCGGCGTTGGGGACGCTCGCGAGCCGCGGCAACCGCAGCGCGAGCGCGGCCACCACGGTGAGCGCGAGCCCCGCGGCGAAGGGCGCGCGGGGTGGGGTCGGCGCGGCCGCGCTCACCGGCGACGCGAAGGGAGCATCGCCGCGAGCTCGCGCGCGAAGCCGTTGACCGGGGCGATGACGGTGCGGTCCTCGGAGACCGTCCAGCGGGCCTCCTTCGGCCGCCCGCCCTCGCGCGCGCGAAACACCACGACGCAGCCCGCCCCGCCGTCGCCGGGGGCGTCGGCCGCCCAGCCGTCGCTGACGAAGCGCCCGCGGCGCCCGTGGTCGGAGTAGGCCAGCAGCGCCTCGGTGTTGGTGAGCCGGAAGGCCCCGCGCCACTCCTGCACGATGGCCACGTCGCTGACCCGGCAGCCCGCGGCGATGGCCGACTGCTGCGACGGGGTGACGGCCAGCATCGGCGCCGCCCGTCCCGTGAGCGCGCCCGCGTTGAGGGCCGTGGTGTGGGGCGTCTCCGAGGGCCGCGAGAAGGGGTTCTCCGGCATCCATTGCAGGATCACCGCGACCCCGGCCACGAGCACCCCGAAGCCCACGACGGCGTACCAGGCCTGGGCGCGCTGCTGTTGCTCCTTGCGTTCGTACTCGTCGCTCGGGGGCGCCATCGCGGCCGATGGTGCCACGAACGCCCGGCGGGCTGCGTGTCGCGTCGACTCGCGCGGGTCCTGCGGTATACCCGTCGGCGTGAGCAACCCTCCCGCCTCGCCGCCGCGCTGGTCCCTCGCCGACCTCTACGCCTCGGTCACCGACCCCGCGCTCGACCTCGACCTCGACACCTCGCTGCGCCTCGCCAGCGAGCTCGCCGGCGCCTTCCGCGACCGCGTCGCCTCGCTCGATGGCCCCGCCCTCGCGGCGATGCTGCGGCAGTACGAGTCCGTGCTCGCGGGGCTCTACCGCCCGCAGATGTTCGCCAGCCTCACGCTCTCGACCGACGCCGCCGACGAGCCCACGCGGGCCCTCTCCTCGAAGGTCGGCGAGCGCGCCAACGGGGCCTTCAACCAGCTGCGCTTCGTCGACCTCGAGCTCGGCCGCGCGCCGGCCGAGGTGCACGCCCGCTGGCTCGCCGACCCGGCATTGGAAGCCTTCCGCCACCACCTCGCCCGCGCCCGCGACGCCGCGCCCTTCGCCCTCCCCGGCCCCGTCGAAGAGGCCCTCTCCACCAAAGACCTCACCGGCCGCCGCGCCTGGACCCAGCTCTACGACGAGCTCGTCGCGGGCTGGCGCTTCAGCGTCGAGGGCCGCGGCGAGCCCGGCGCGCTCACCCTCGCCGACGTGCGCTCCTTGCGCGAAGACCCCGACCGCGAGGTGCGCCTGCGCGCCACCGAGGCGATCCAGAAGCAGCTCGCCGAGAGCGCCCCGACGCTCGGCTTCATCATCAACACCCTCTATCAAGACCACCGGCTGGAGAACGGCCTGCGCGGCCACCTCGACCCGGTCGCGCCGACCATGCTCGACGACGAGCTCTCGCGCCCCGTGCTCGACGCGCTGATGACCGCCGTCGAGGCCCACTACCCGGTCGCGCAGCGCTACTTCCGCTGGAAGGCGGCCAACCTCGGGCTGCCCGTGCTCGAGAGCCACGACGTGCTCGCCCCGCAGCCCGACGGCGACCGCGAGGCCTCGTGGGAGACCGCCCGCGATGAGGTGCTGCGCGCCTTCGGCGACCTCGACCCGAGCGTCGCCGAGCTCGCCGGGCGCTTCTTCACCGAGGGCCGCATCGACGCCGAACCCCGGCAGGGCAAGCGCGACGGGGCCTTCTGCGCGGGGATGATCCCGGGCGTGGCGCCGCGGGTGCTGGTCAACCACCACGGGCGCATGCGCGACGTCTTCACGCTCGCCCACGAGCTCGGCCACGGGGTGCACTTCGCGCTCGCGGGGCAGCAGCAGTCGCTGCTCAACTACTGGCCGACGAGCCCGATGGCCGAGACCGCGAGCGTGTTCGGCGAATTAGTGCTCGGGCGCAACCTGCTCGCCCACGAGACCGACCCGGCGGCCCGCAAGGCCATGCTCGCGGCCCGCGTCGAGGACGCGCTCGGCACCATCCACCGGCAGGTGTCCTTCACCCGCTACGAGCTGCGCACCCACGAGGCGCGCGCCAAGGGGGTGGTCCCGGTCGAAGACATCGCCGCCATCTGGACGGGCGAGATGGACCGGCTCTACGGCGACTCGGTGCGCCGTACGGAGCGCGACCGCTTCGGCTGGGCGGCCATTCCGCACCTCGTGCACTACCGCTTCTATTGCTACTCGTACGCCTTCGGTCAGCTGCTGGTCTTCGCCCTCTACGACCTCTGGGAGCGCGAGGGCGCGGCCTTCGTGCCGAAGTACCTGCGGCTGCTGGCGAGCGGCGGGCGCGACCGCCCCGAGGCGCTGCTCGCCGAGCTCGGGCTCGACGTGCGCGACCCGGCCTTCTGGTCGCGCGGCCTCGCGGTGGTCACCCGCATGGTCGATGACCTGACCGCGGGCGGTTGATGACTCCGGGGCGGTGATGGTCTATTCCGCGCCCCTTCCAATGGAGAACCTGAACGTGGCGCAGAACGGCATCGACCCGGGCGACAAGCCCAGCATCGTTGGGACCCGCGAGGACGAGGCCTGGCGCGCCTACTTCGAGCGCAGCGCCGTCGAGGAGCCGCGCTTCGGCTTCGGCGTGCGCTACCTCCGCGACGACGTCGCGGCGACCATGGCGCGGGCGATCCCGAAGGACGCGCGGGTGCTCGAGGTGGGGTCGGGCCCCGGCGACACGCTCGCCCGCCTGCCCAACGCGGTGCGCGACGGCGTCGACCCGATCGCCGCGGCGGTCGAGGGCGCGCGGCGCCGCCACCCGGGGCTCAACCTCCGCCAGGACGACGCGCTCACGATGCGCCTCGACGAGCGCTACGACGCCATCATCTGCGACCGGCTGGTGCACAGCGTGCCCGACATCCAGCGCCTGCTGGAGAACCTCTCGCGGCACCTCGCGCCGGGCGGCCGCGTCTTCCTCACCTGTTACAACTACCTCTGGGAGGTGGCCCTGCGCGCCGGCGAGATGGCGGGCTTCAAGCTCCCGACGCCGCCCGCCAACTGGCTGGGCGAGAGCGACCTGCAGAACCTCTTCGACATCGCCGGCCTCGAGGTCGTGAAGCTCGAAGACCGCATGCTGCTGCCGCTGCCCGTGCCCGGCGTCGCGGGGCTGCTCAACAAGTACGTCTCGAAGCTGCCGCTGGTGCGCCGCACCTCGATGTACCGGCTCTACGTGCTGCGCCGCCGCGGCGAGGCCGTGGTGCCCAAGCCCGAGCCGCGCGTCTCGGTGGTGGTGCCCGCGCGCAACGAGGCGGGCAACATCCCGAAGATCATCGAGCGCACGCCGGTGATGGGCGCCGAGACCGAGCTCATCTTCGTCGAGGGCGGCAGCTCCGACGACACCCGCGGAACCATCGAGCGCGCCATCGCCGACTACCGCGGGCCGTTGAAGCTCTCGGTCTACGGGCAGACCGGCAAGGGCAAGGGCGACGCGGTGCGCGTCGGGTTCCGCGAGGCGACGGGGGACATCCTGATGATCCTCGACGCCGACATGACGGTGCCGCCCGAGGACCTGCCGAAGTTCTACGACGTGATGGTGAAGGGGCAGAGCGACTACGTGCAGGGCACGCGGCTCGTCTACCCGATGGAAGCCGAGGCGATGCGCTTCCTGAACAAGCTGGGCAACATCGGCTTCAGCAAGCTCTTCACCTACCTGCTCAACCAGCCGCTCAAGGACACCCTCTGCGGCACCAAGGTGCTCTGGGCCCAGGACTACGAGCGCCTCGCCGCCAACCGCGCCTACTTCGGCGACTTCGATCCCTTCGGCGACTTCGACCTCATCTTCGGGGCCTCGAAGCTCAACCTGAAGATCCTCGAGATCCCCATCCGCTACCGCGACCGCACCTACGGCGAGACCAACATCTCGCGCTTCCGCCACGGCTGGCTGCTGCTGCAGATGTCCGCCGTCGCCGCGACCAAGCTCAAGTTCACTTGAGGACGGCGTAGCCGACGCGCCAGCGCCACGGCCGCGCGACGTCCTCGGGCAGACCGACGACGCCGACGCGCGGCCCGGCCACGACGTGGGCCTCGTCGACGGGCGCGCCCGCGTACACGGCGATGGCGTCGTCGGTCGTGACGTCGAGGCCGTCCCAGCCGCGGTCGACGCCGAGGGCGCGCGCGAGGTTGCCCGGCCCCGCGCCGAGCCGCCCGTCGACGGGCTTCTCGCCGCGTCGCAAGCGCATCACCGCCGCGCCCTCGACGGGCACGAGACCGCGCAGCAACACCGCCGCGCCGTCGCCCGCGGTGACCAGGTTGACGCAGTGGTGCAGCCCGTAGATCAGGTAGACGTAGAGCCCGCCCGGCCGGCCGAACATCGTGGCGTTGCGGGCCGTGGGGCCGCGCGCCGAGTGGCTGCACGAGTCGTCGCGGCGGTAGGCCTCGGCCTCGACGATGCGCCCCGCGGCGGCGCCGTCGGCGGTGCGCGTGCGGATGATGCAGCCGAGGAGTTCGCGGGCGACGACGGTCGCGTCGCGGTCGAAGAAATCGCGGGTGAGGCGCGCGCCGGGGGGGTGGTCTGGCGTGGAGGGCATCGGGGCGCGAGAGGGTGATCGACGCGCGCACGCCGCGCTACCCCGGTGATAGCTTGCGCCCGATGCGCCCCGGACCCAGCGCCCCGTCCACCCTCGCGCGCGCCCTGGCGGTCGTCGCGCTCGTGCTGCTCGCCTCGTCGCTGAGCTCGTGCCGCCGCGCCCGCGCCACCTGGCACCGCCACAGCGCGCG
>JAQBQI010000650.1 GCA_028287085.1 Myxococcaceae bacterium | reverse complement strand
CGACGGGCCCGACACCCGCGGTCGGGGTCGCGCGGGCGCGTGCGGTCGCGAGGGTCGCGCGGGCGCGACGTCCCAGTCCTGCGCCGCCGCCGGGGCCGACGCGAGGGCGAGGAGCACGGCGAGGAGGCGCGACGTTCGGCGGGGGCTCACGGCCCCGAGTCTAGCGCCCGGCGATGGCGGTCGAGGCGCCGACGGTGCCAAGCTCGCGCGCCGGATGCCCGACCTCGCCGTGACCCCGACGCCGCTCGTCCTCGCCGAGGCGGTCTCCCGCGCCCTCGGCTGCGAGGTCTGGATCAAGCGCGACGACCAGACCCACCCCCGCTACGGCGGCAACAAGGTGCGCAAGCTCGTTCCGCTGCTGGCGGCGGCCCGCGCCGCGGGCGTGACCGACGTGCTCACCGCGGGCGCGGCCGGCTCGCACCACGTGCTCGCGACGGCCATCCACGCCGCGGCGATGGGCCTCCGCGTCGAGGCCGCGCTCGCGCCGCAGCCCGCCTCGGAGCACGTCGAGGAGATGCTCCGCGCCTCGCTGGCGCAGGCCGCGACGATCCACCCCTGCGCGAGCCTGCCCGGGGCCCTCGCGACCCTCGCCCTCCGCGCCGTGGCGCTGCGCGCGCAGGGCCGGCGGCCGATGATCATCCCGGTCGGCGGTAGCAACGCCCTCGGGGCGTCGGGGTACCTCGACGCGCAGCGCGAGCTCCTCGGGCAGCTCGCGGCGCAAGGCGTCCCCTCCCCCGACGTGCAGGTCTGCGCGCTCGGCTCGGGCGGAACCCTCGCCGGGCTCCTCGCGGGCCGCGCCGTCGGCGGCCGCGGCGGCGAGGTGTGGGGCGTGCGCGTGACGCCGCCGATCGCTGCGCCGGCGATACGGGTGCGGGCGCTCGTGCGCGCGGTGCTGGCGCTGCGGGCTTCGGGCGCCGGGTGCCCCGAGGTGCGCATCTTCGAAGGCGCCCTCGGCGGCGGCTACGGCCGACCCACCGACGACGCCCGCCGGGCGCAGGAACTCTTCTCCCGCGACGGCATCACCCTCGACGACACGTACACCGCCAAGGCCGCCGCCGGGCTCGTCGCCCTCGCCCGCCGCACGCCGCGCCGCTACTTGTTCTGGCACACCCTCTCCTCGGCGCCGATGGGGCCCCTGCTCCCGTCGTCGCCGGCGGCGCTCGCCCCCGGGCTGCGCGCGCTGCTCGCCTGAAGGGCACTCCCCCCGACCACGATCCGACGTCGGCGCGCGACCGTCGGCGCCATCGGACCATCCAAGTCACCATGCAACCGAGCACCCAGGGGTCGCTTGACACCGCGGCGGAGTCCAAGGTTTCTCTCGCCGCCGTGATCCCCACCCACGCCGCCGACGCCGTCCCCTGCTCGCTCACCCCGGGCGGCGTCGAGCCCGTCGCGGCCTTCTTCGCCGCCGTGCGCGCCCGCGTCGACGCGCGCCTCCGCGTCGCCCTCGACGCCTGCGAGGCCTTCACGCGCGAGGCCGCCCCCGACGCCATCGGCATCGTCGAGGCCACCCGCGACCTCACCTTCCGCGGCGGCAAGCGCCTGCGCCCCGCGCTGCTCGCGGCCTCGGTGGCCTGCGTCGACCCGAGCGCCTTCCCCGACGTGGTCACCGACCTCGGCGCGGCGCTCGAGCTGCTGCAGACCTACCTGCTCGTGCACGACGACTGGATGGACGACGACCCCGTGCGCCGCGGCGCCCCCTCGGTGCACGTCGCCCTCGCCGCGCGCTACGGCGACCGCCACGTCGGCGCCAGCGCGGCCATCCTCGCGGGCGACCTCATGGGCACCCTCGTGCACGACCTCGTGGCCGGCATCGACCTGCCCGCGCCGCGCCGCCGCGCCGTGCTCGCCGCGTTCACCCGCATGGAGCACGAGGTCATCCTGGGGCAGTGCCTCGACGTCACGCACAGCCCCGACACCGAACGCGTGCACCACCTCAAGACCGGCAGCTACACGGTGCGCGGGCCGCTCGTGCTCGGCCTCGAGGTCGCCGGCGGCGGCGAGGCCGCGCGGCGGGCGCTCGACGGGTACGGCGCGCCGCTCGGCGTGGCCTTCCAGCTGCGCGACGACGTGCTCGGCGCCTTCGGCACGGAGGCCGAGACCGGCAAGCCCGTCGGCGGCGACTTCCGCGAGGGCAAGCGCACCGCGCTCGTGCAGCACGCGCTCGCGCAGCTCCCGGAGCGCGACGCCGCCGAGCTCGCCGCGCTGCTCGGTCGCCGCGACGCCTCCGCCGGCGACGTCGCCCGCACCCGCGCGCTCATCGAGGCCTCGGGCGCCCGCGCCCACGTCGAGGAGCGCATCCGCGCCCTGCGCGCGCAGGCCATCGCCGCTTTACACACCGACGTATTGCGCCCCGAGGGCCGCGACCTGCTCGCCGCCTTCGCCACGCTGATGACCGAGCGACGGCAGTGACCGCGAGCGCGCACGGCAAGGTCATCCTCCTGGGCGAGCACGCGGTGGTGCACGGGGCCGACGCCCTGGCCGCGTCGCTCTCGCCCGGGGCCGAGTGCGTCGCGCGCGCGGCGACCGA
>JAQBQI010000644.1 GCA_028287085.1 Myxococcaceae bacterium | reverse complement strand
CGACGGGCCGCGCGACCGCCGCGTCGGCGGGGGTCGTCGCGACGTCGGCGGAGGCGCGCTCGTGCCGGCAGGCGAGGCCGAGCAGCGCGACACAGGCGGGCACGATCCAGCGGGGCCGGTGGGGCATCGCGCGGTGTCGTAACACGCGGCCCGACCGCGACCTCACCCCCCAACCCCCTCTCCATTGATGGAGAGGGGGAGCGAGACCGAGAATTCAAGCGCTCTTGTGGCCCTCCGGCCCCCCTCTCCATTCATGGAGAGGGGGTTGGGGGTGAGGTCTCCGCGTCAGACCCGCGCCGACGCGGCAACGTTGCCCTGCTCGGGTCGCGTCGAAGGGGGAGAGCCGGGGCGCCGCCGCGCTTCGGAGGACGCGCCCGCGATGGACGTCGCGGTCGCGCGCCGATGGGCGTATTTCCTAGGGTGCGCGCCGGACTTCCCCCGGGCGTTGGAGGTCCGATGGTTCCTACTTTGAGTCCGTGGCAGCGCGCCCTGTGGCGCCTCGCTTCCGCCCTCGCCTGCGTCCTGGCGATCGCCTCGTGCGAGGGCACCTCGGTGGTGGGCGCGCTCGGCTCCGACGGCGGGATCGACGCCGCCACCGACATCGGCTGCGCCGTCGGCCAGACCCGCTGCGGCTCCACCTGCGTCGACACGCTCACCAGCACGCAGAGCTGCGGCGCGTGCGGCACCGCGTGCCCGGGGGGCAACGTGTGCGTCAACGGCGCGTGCATGCAGAGCTGTCCCGGCGCGCAGACGTTGTGCAACGGCAACCTCTGCGTGAGCACCGCGACCGACCGCACCCACTGCGGCGCGTGCGGCAACGTCTGCGCGGCGGGTCAGGTCTGCTCCAACGGGGCGTGCACCGTCGACTGCGCGGCCAACCTCCAGACCTGCGCGGCCGGCTCCGACGCGGGCCTCGACGCGGGCGGCGCGCGCTACTGCGCCGACCCGCAGACCGACCGCAACAACTGCGGCGCGTGCGGCACCGTCTGCCCGAGCGGCCGCATCTGCGAGCGCGGCGCGTGCGTCGTGACCTGCGGCGCCGACCTCAGCGACTGCGCCGGCACCTGCCGCGACCTCCAGATCGACCGCACCAACTGCGGCGCGTGCGGCACCGCCTGCCCGGCGGGCCAGGTCTGCTCGAGCGGCAGCTGCCAGGTGTCGTGCAGCGCGGCCCTCACCGACTGCACCGGGGTGTGCCGCGACACGCAGAGCGACAACGCCAACTGCGGCGCGTGCGGCACCGCGTGCGCCGCGGGCCAGGTGTGCAGCCGCGGGGTGTGCGAGCTCAGCTGCGCCACGGGGCTCACGACCTGCTCGGGCTCGTGCCGCGACCTCGCGACCGACAACAACCACTGCGGCGCCTGCGGCATGGCCTGCCCGGCGGGCCAGGTGTGCTCGGGGTCGATGTGCCGCACGACCTGCGGCGCGGGGACGACCGACTGCTCGGGCGCGTGCCGCGACATCCAGACCGACCGCGCCAACTGCGGCATGTGCGGGCGCAGCTGCTCCCCCGGCCAGGTCTGCTCGGCCGGAACCTGCCAGGTCTCGTGCACCGCGGGCACCACCGACTGCGGCGGCGTCTGCCGCGACCTCACCACCGACAACGCCAACTGCGGCCTCTGCAGCCGGCCCTGCGCGGCGGGTCAGCTCTGCTCGACGGGCGTCTGCCAGGTGAGCTGCGCGGCGGGCCTCACCAACTGCTCGGGCGTGTGCCGCGACACCGACACCGACAACAACCACTGCGGCGCGTGCGGGATGGCGTGCGCGAGCGGCCAGGTCTGCTCGGCCGGGCGCTGCCAGCTCACCTGCCAGGAGGGCACGCGCAACTGCAGCGGCTTCTGCCGTGACCTGCAGAGCGACGTGCGCAACTGCGGCGGCTGCGACCAGGCCTGCGCGGCGGGCCAGGTCTGCTCCAACGGCGTGTGCCAGGTGTCGTGCGGCGCGGGCCTCAGCAACTGCTCGGGCACCTGCCGCGACCTGCAGACCGACAACAACCACTGCAACGCGTGCGGGATGGCCTGCGCGGCGGGCCGGGTCTGCTCGGCCGGCGTGTGCCAGGTGTCGTGCGGCGCGGGCCTCACCAACTGCTCGGGCTCGTGCCGCGACGCGCAGACCGACCGCCTGAACTGCGGCGGCTGCGGGACGGTCTGCGCCGCCGGCCAGGTGTGCGCCGCGGGGGCCTGCGTCGTGTCGTGCGGCGCGGGCCTCATTGACTGCGGCGGAACCTGCCGCGACACGCAGACCGACGCGGCCCACTGCGGCGGCTGCGGCCGCGCGTGCCTCGCGGGCCAGGTGTGCGCCAACGGCGCGTGCGCCGCGAGCTGCCAGGCGGGCACCCAGAACTGCTCGGGCTCGTGCCGCAACACGCAGACCGACACCGCGGCCTGCGGCGGCTGCGGGATGGTCTGCCCGCCGCCGGCCAACGGGGCGGCCTTCTGCACCGCGGGCGCGTGCGGCATCACGTGCGCGACCGGCTTCGGCAACTGCGACGGCGCGGCGGGCAACGGCTGCGAGACGGCGCTCTCGTCGATCACCAACTGCAACGGCTGCGGCGTGCGCTGCAACTTCGCGAACGCGGCGGCCAGCTGCGTGATCTCGGGCTGCACGATGGGCGCCTGCGGGGCCGGCTTCGCCGACTGCAACGCCTCGTCGAACGACGGCTGCGAGGTCAACACCCGCGCCGACAACAACAACTGCGGCGGCTGCAACGTGCGCTGCGGCGCGGGCCAGACCTGCGCCAACGGCGCGTGCGCCGCGACCTGCGCGGCGGGCCAGACCGACTGCTCGGGCGTGTGCCGCAACCTCGACAACAACCCCGACAACTGCACGGCGTGCGGCAACGCCTGCCCGCGCCCCGCGAACGCGACGGTCTACTGCGCGAGCCGCTGCGCGTTTCAGTGCACGACGGGCTTCGGCGACTGCGACGGGCAGGACGGCAACGGCTGCGAGACCCCGCTCAACAGCGTGACCAACTGCGGCGCCTGCGGCTTCGCCTGCCGCTTCGCCAACGGCGGGGCGGCCTGCACCGCCGGCCGCTGCGCGCTCACCACCTGCGCGACCGGCTTCGCCAACTGCGACGGCAACGCCGACAACGGCTGCGAGGTGAACACCCAGAGCGACCGCGCCAACTGCGGCGGCTGCAACGTCGCCTGCCCGGGCGGCCAGGTCTGCTCGGGCAGCGTCTGCCGCGCGACCTGCGCCGCCGGCCTCACCGAGTGCAGCGGCAGCTGCACCAACGTGCAGACCGACCCGACCAACTGCGGCGTGTGCGCGCGGGCCTGCGTGGCGCCAGCCAACGCGTCGCCGGTGTGCGCGTCGGGCACCTGCTCGTTCGTGTGCAACGCGGGCTTCCGCGATTGTGACAACAACCCGGCCAACGGCTGCGAGGTCAACACCAACACCAGCGTCGGCAACTGCGGCGCCTGCGGCAACGCGTGCTCCTTCGCCAACGCGTCGGCGGCCTGCGTCGGCGGGGCCTGCGGACTCAACGCCTGCAACGCGGGCTTCCGCGACTGCGACAGCGATGTGAACAACGGCTGCGAGGTCAACACGACCACCAGCGTGTCGAACTGCGGCGCCTGCGGGGCCGCCTGCAACCTGCCCAACGCGACGCCGGTCTGCTCGGCGAGCGTGTGCCGCGTGGGGGCCTGCACCGGGTCCTTCCGCGACTGCGACACGAACCCGGTCAACGGCTGCGAGATCAACACCAGCAACAACCCGAGCAACTGCGGCGCTTGCGGGGTGACCTGCCCGAGCGGCAGCTGCGTGAGCGGCGCGTGCGTGGTGACGAGCAACCGCTACCAGGCGAGCTTCGTCAACGGGGTCGGCGCGGTGCTCCAGTGCACCGCCTGGAACACCTGGCGCGCGGGCCTCGCCAGCGGCTACACCCGCGTCACCATCCGCGGCACCTTCTCGAGCGCGGGCGTGAGCTGCACCAACCCGTCGGTGGTCAACGGGCTCGCCGCGGCGCTCCGCGACGGCACGACCTTCGACATGTCGTGCGACGGCAACCGCTGGAGCCTCTGCAACCGCTACGCGGGCGAGCTGTGGCTGAACCCGCCGAACCTCTGCGACGGCAACAACTGCCCCAGCGGGTACCTCGTGCGGCCCTGCATCGACGCCAACAACCCCAACTGGGGAGGGGTGAACACCGCCACCTGCGGTGCCCCGAGCCAGGAGATGATCGTCGAGTTCCAGTAGCGCGACGACCGCACCGCCGCGCCGCCCGACCGCGGCGGCGCTGGCCTTCCCCTCTCCCCTCCAGACTCCCGCCCGAAGCCCCCGCTGGGGGGCCCTGGGCCCCCCCCGCTACCAGACCGCGCCGACGTTGAGCGCGAGGCGCAGCGAGGCGCCCGTCGGGCCGTCGCTCGCCTGCGCCATGAGCTCGAAGAGCAGCGGCACGTCGCGCCGGCGGAAGCTGAAGCCCGCCCCGAACTGCGCCCCCCAGGCCACCCCCGCGACGTCCTCGTCGAGCACCGCGAGCGGACCGCCCAACAGGTACCACTGCGCGTCGGAGCTGTTGCCGATGGGCTCCCACTCGAGCGTCAGCCCGAAGCGGTTGGCGCCGCCGACGCCGACCACGAAGCTGCGCGCGTACTCCGCCACGAAGGCGACGCTGCCGTACTCCGAGTTGCCGTGGTCGCTGGTCCCGCGCGTCACGCGCCGCACGCCGACGCGGGCCAGCGGCGCGAAGGTGAAGCGCGCCCCGGCGCCCGCCTCCGAGCCGCCCGCGACGCTCGCGACGACGGCCACCGTCGGCTGGTACGTGGCCTCGGAGTGCGCCGAGTACGAGGGCTGGATGCGCGCGGCCTCGGCCAGCGTGAGCCCGTTGCGGTCGAGCCACGCGACGAGCCCGGGGTCGCCCGCGAGCTCGCGCACGGCGGCGAGGTTGTGGGCGCGCGCCACGCGGTCGACGAGCGCGCCGTCGCCGGTCGACTCGATGAGCGCTGCCATCGCGCAGCGGGCGCCGTCGCCGTCGACGAAGACGGGCGTG
>JAQBQI010000632.1 GCA_028287085.1 Myxococcaceae bacterium | reverse complement strand
ACCGAAAGTCCGCAAGCGGACTTCCTTCGTGGCCGCACCCATCGCCGCCGCGGCTGCCGGGTGGGAGTCCGCTTGCGGACTTCGGGGGAAGGCCTAATCGATGCCTGCGTTGCCGCGGGCTTCAGCCCGTCGGCACCGCAGGCGGCGAGAACGGACGAGATCACCGGCCGCTTGAATGAGGGCGACGCGGGACGGTGTCCGCTCCGCGCGATCGGCCCGCGGGCCGGAGCCAGGACCGGGTCAGAGGTCGGGCGCGGCGGCCAGCACGACGCGGTTGCGGCCCCGGCGCTTGGCCTCGTACAGCGCCCCGTCGGCCAGCGCGATGAGGCCCTCGGGGGTCCCGCCCGCGGCGTCGACCTGCGCGACGCCGAGGCTGACCGTGAAGCGGATCGTCTCCGCGCCGTGGGCGACCCGCAGCGACTCGACGGCGATGCGCACGCGCTCGGCGGCGGCGCGCGCGCCGGCCCGGTCGGTCGCCGGCAGCAGCAGCGCGAACTCCTCGCCGCCGACGCGCGCGAAGAGGTCGCACTCGCGCAGCTGGTCGCGGCAGGCGTGGGCGAGCGCGATGAGCACGGCGTCGCCGCCGGGGTGCCCGTGCTGGTCGTTGACGCGCTTGAAGTGGTCGGCGTCGAGCATGACCAGGGAGAAGGGCTCGCCCTCGGCGCTCCGCCGGCGAAACTCCGCCGCGAGCGCCTCGTCGAAGCCGCGGCGGTTGGTCGCGCCCGTGAGCGCGTCGGTGTGGGCGAGGCTGCGCAGCGCGTCCTCGTTGCGCTTGCGGCGCGTGAGGTCGCGGACGATGTGCGTGTACCCCACCGGGCGCCCGTCGGCGTCCTCGGCCACGGAGAGCACGCAGTTGCCCCAGAACCGGGTGGACTCCTTGCGCCCCCACCAGCCCTCGTCCTCGGCCCAGCCCTGCGCCGTGGCGCCCCGGAGGAGCGCCGCGCTCCGCTCGCGGGGCTCGTGGCTGCGCGCGATGAGCATGGCGTGGTCGCGCCCGAGCACCTCCGCGGCGGCGTACCCGAAGAGGCGCTCGGCCGACTTGTTCCAGGTCTCCACGCGGCCGGCGAGGTCGACGGCGAAGATGGCGTAGTCGCGCACGCCGTCGAGCACGGCGCGGAAGCGCGTCTCGGTCGCCTGCGCCGCCCGCTCCTGCGCCGCCGAGCGCGAGACGTCCGCCGCGACGGCCATGATCTTCGCCGAGTTGAGCTTGATGAGCGTGAGCGTGAGGACGAGCGGGAGCGCCTCGCCCGGCGCGCGCCGCCCGACCTCGATGCGCTGGTTCTCGCAGATCGTTCCCGCGGTGGCCGTGAGGCCGTCGACCGAGGCCCGCAGCGTCGGCGCGAAGGGCGCCAGGACGTCGAAGAGGTTGGCGATCTCCGGCTCGGCCGAGAGGGTCATGAAGATCCGCGCGCCGGCCGGGTTCATCATCTCGACCGCGCCCGCGCCGTCGAGCTGGGCGATGGCGAGGGGGCAGAGGTAGAGGAAGTCGAGGAGCGCCTCGTTGTCGCGCTCGAGCTGCGCGACGAGGGCGTCGACGTCGCTCACGCCCGCTCGCGCACGAGGATGTACATCCGCCGCGCGTCGGGGCTCCGCAGGAGGCGGAGCGTGACCTTGCGGGGGCGCATCTTCAGGGTGAACACGTAGGGGAGGGTCTCGTCGAGCGCGGCGAGATCCTCGAAGCGCTGGGCCACCATGAAGTTGTTGGTGCAGGGCGCCACCTCGGTGAAGAAGTGCCGGTTGAGGACGCGGGCCGCGCTCATGCCGGAGAGCTTCGACTCGAAGGCGTTGTACCGCTCCATCGCGCCGTCGCTCGCGAGGCCGATGACCCCGTAGGGCAGGGCGTCGAGGGCCTCGTCGGAAGACTCTTCCAGCCAGCGATGCAGGTCGGGGTGCTCGAAATCCATGGGCGTCTGGTCTCCGGGGTGCGCGGGCGAACGAGCGCGGCGCCGCCTCCTGCCGACGCTATCGGCTGGAGCGGCCGCACCATAAGTGGAAAAGGCTGGAGACGGGGGGACGTTCTCCCGCCCGGACTCATCGTCCCGGAGCGCGCGACCGATAGCGTCGGCACCACCGGGGGCCCAACCCCGAGGGCCGAGGAGCCGAGATGAGCGAATCCACCGCATCGAAGGAGGGCCTGGTGTTCCTCGTGTACGGCAGCGCGAGCCTCGGGCCGTTGGACGACCGCGCCCTCCAGGACCTCCTGCGCGAATGCCGCGACAAGAACGCGCGCCGGGGCGTCACGGGGCTGCTGCTCTACCGCGACGAGAATTTCCTGCAGGTGTTGGAGGGGCCGCCCGACGTGGTGCGCCCGCTGTACGCGCGAATCTGCGCCGACGGCCGCCACCGCGGGTGCGTCACCTTCGCCGAGGGGGCGCTCGGCGAGCGGATGTTCCCGGAGTGGTCGATGGCCTTCCGCCGCGCGGCGCACCTCACGGCCGAAGACCGGGCCGCGATCGACGGATGGGTGGCCGAGGCCCCGCGCACGGCCGGGGGACGCCCGGCCCGGGTCGTCGAGACGCTGGTCGCCGTCTTCCAGAACATCATGCGCTGACCCTCCGCGACGTTCCGTCCTTGCCGCGCTCGCGCGCGGGCGCCTACACGTCGAGAATGACCGACCCCTTCGCGCTCGTCTCCTCGCTCTTCGACTCGCTGCCCGTCGGGCTGATCGCGCTCGACCGGGGGGGCCGGGTGGTCATCTACAACCAGGCCGAAGAGCACCTCGCCAACCGCAAGCGCGCCGACGTCCTCGGCCGCGAGTTCTTCATCGAGGTCGCCCCCTGCATGAACGTGCAGGAGCTCGCCGGGGAGTTCTACCGCCGCGTCGGGAAGGGGCCCTTCGAGCGCCGGATGGAGTTCAGCTTCCCCTTCCCCGTGCTCGCCGAGCCGCGCGACGTGGCGGTCACGCTGCGCTCCTTCGAGGCGGAGGGCGAGCCCTTCGGCTGCCTCATCGTCGAGGACATCTCGCTCCGCCGCTCGGTCGAGCGCATGAAGGAGACCCTCGCCGCCCTCCTGGTGCACGACCTGAAGAACCCCCTCGCGGTCGTCGCGGGAAACCTCGGCCTGCTCAGCGACGACCCCGGCCTCGCGGCCCTGCCGTACGCGCGCGAGGCCCTCCGCGACTCCGAGGAGGCCACCGGCCGCCTCCACCGGATGGTCCTGAACCTCCTCGACATCACGCGGCTGGAGACCGCCGGCATGGCGCTCCGCCGCCGGGACTTTCGCGCGCGCGACCTGCTGGAGGCCGTCGTGCGGTCGGGCCATCTGCCGGCCGCGCAGCACCGCTTCGAGGTCGAGGCCGACCCGACGCTCGCGCTCTGCGGGGACGAAGACGTCCTGCGCCGCGCGCTCGACAACCTCGTCGACAACGCCCGGCGCTACGCGCGCGGTCGCGTCGTGCTGCGCGCGCGGGCCGACGGCGCGACGGTCACCTTCGAGGTCGAGGACGACGGGCCGGGGGTGCCGCCCGAGATGCGCGCGCGGGTCTTCGACCGCTACGCGTCGGGCAGCGCCGGCCGCACGAACTTCGGCCTCGGGCTCACCTTCGTCGCGCTCGCGGCGCGGGCGCACGGGGGCGCCGTCGAGGTGGATTCGGGCGAGGGCGGGGGCGCGCGCTTCCGCCTGACGGTCCGCCGCTGGGTGGACCCCGAGATGCTCGCGGCTTGACGCTGCGACGGGCCCCCCGCGCCGGGCCGTGGCTGCGACGAGCCGCGGCCGTTTCCATTCCCCCGCGCCGATGCTACATCTCCGCTTGTTGGCGCGGACCGTCACAACGACGGCCGTGACCGGCAGAAACACTGGTTCTCCGATGCCGTCCAAGATCACGGTTCCGGAGCTGCGTTCGCGGAAGTCCTCCGCGGGGCGTGGCGACAAGCTCGCGATGGTGACCGCCTACGACGCCACCTTCGCGCGCATGTTCGATGGCGCGGGCGTCGACGCCATCCTCGTCGGCGACTCCCTCGGCATGGTCATCCAAGGGGGGACCAGCACCCTCCCGGTGACCCTCGACGAGGTGATCTACCACTGCCGCGCCGTCGCGCGCGGCACGCAGCACGCGCACCTCATCGGCGACATGCCCTTCATGAGCTACCAGACCTCGCTCGACGCGGCGCTGGTGAGCGCGGGGCGGCTGATGAAGGAGGGCGGCGCCGAGTCGGTGAAGCTCGAAGGCGGCCAGGAGGTCGCCGACGTCATCCGCCGCATGGTGCGCATGGGCATCCCGGTGATGGCCCACGTCGGCCTCATGCCGCAGCGGGTGCACGCCATGGGCGGCTTCAAGGTGCAGGGGCGCAGCGACGACGGCGCCGACAGCATCCTCGAAGACGCCATCGCGGTGGCCGACGCGGGCGCCTACGCGGTGGTGGTGGAGGGCGTCCCGGCGCCGCTCGCCGAGCGCATCACGCGCGCCATCGACGTGCCCACCATCGGCATCGGCGCGGGCGTCGGCTGCGACGGGCAGATCCTCGTGAGCTACGACCTGCTCGGGCTCAACGACACGATGAAGCCCCGCTTCGTGAAGCGCTTCCAGGAGTTCTTCCGCCTCGGCACCGAGGCGACGCGCGCCTACATCGACGAGGTGCGCAGCGGCGCCTTCCCGGGCCCGGAGCACTCCTTCGGCCTGCCCGTCGAGGCCCGCAACCCCGTCGCCGACGCCCTCTCGCCCCGCCACCTCCCGGCGACCTATGGACCGACCCACTGAAGCTTCCCCCGCGGTCGTCCACGACCCGGAGGCCTTCCGCGCCGCCTGCGATCGGGCGCGCGCGGGGGGCCGCCGCGTCGCGCTGGTGCCGACCATGGGCGCGCTGCACGAGGGCCACCTCGCGCTGATGAACGAGGCCCGCCGCCGCGTCGGGCCCGGCGGCCTCGTCGCGGTGTCGGTCTTCGTCAACCCGACCCAGTTCGGGCCCGCCGAGGACTTCTCCCGCTACCCCCGCGAGCTCGACGCCGACGTCGCCCGCTGCGCCTCCGTCGGGGTCGACCTCGTCTTCGCGCCCTCGGCCGCGTCGATGTACCCCGCGGGCGACCAGACCCGCGTGCGCGTCGGCGCGCTGGCCGCCCCGATGTGCGGCGTCACGCGCCCCGTCCACTTCGAGGGCGTCGCCACCATCGTGACCCGCCTCTTCGCCCTCGCCGGTCCTTGCGTCGCCGTCTTCGGCCGCAAGGACTTCCAGCAGCTCCGGGTCATCGCCCGCCTGGCCCGCGACCTCTTCCTCCCCGTCGAGGTCGTCGGGCTGCCCACCGTGCGCGAAGCCGACGGCCTCGCCCTCTCCTCGCGCAACCGCTACCTCAGCCCCGCCGACCGCGCCCGCGCGACCGCCATCCCCGCCGCCCTCCGCGCGGCGCGGGCCCTCTACGCCCAGGGCGAGCGCGGCACCATGGCCCTCCTCGACGTCGTCTCGCGCGGCCTCGCGGGCTCGGTCGACGGCGTCGACTACATCGAGCTGCGCGACGCCGACGAGCTCAGCATCCCGGGCACCCCGCTGCCCGACGACGCCCGCGCCGTGCTCGCCGTTGCCGTGAAGATCGGGGCGACCCGGCTCATCGACAACACCGTCCTGGGCGAGCCCGATGTCACCCTCGACTGAGACCCATCCAACAGCGCATAAGCCCCTGGTGAAGCCCACGCTGCGCGGGGTGATCCACCATTGGAGCGCCGTCGCGGCCTTCGGGGCGGGCGCGCTGCTCGTGGCGATGGCGCCCACCGCCCGGTCGGCCGTCGCGGCGGCGGTCTACGCGCTCAGCGTCTGCGCGCTGCTGACGGTGAGCGCGGTCTACCACCGCCCGACGTGGCAGCCGCGGCCGCGGGCCTTCATGAAGCGCCTCGACCACGCGGCGATCTTCGTGCTCATCGCGGGCACGTACACCCCGCTCTGCCGCCTCGGGCTCCCCGCGGCGGTGGGCTCGCGCCTGCTCACCTGGGTCTGGATCGCCGCCGCCCTCGGGGTGCTGCAATCGATCTTCTGGGTGCACGCCCCGAAGCCGGTGACGGCGGCGCTCTACCTGTTCGTCGGCTGGACGGTGGTGCCCTACCTCGGCGCCGTTCGCGCCGCGCTCTCGCCCGCGCAGCTCGCGCTGCTCATCGCGGGCGGCGTCGTGTACTCGCTCGGCGCGGTGACCTACGCCGCGCGCCGACCCAACCCGGTGCCGGGCGTGTTCGGCTACCACGAGGTCTTCCACGCGATGACGGTGCTCGCCTGCGCGCTGCACTACGCGCTGGTGACTTCGCTCGTGCGCGCGGCGGCGTAGTCCGCCCCGATCAGAACCGGCAATACCCGTTCGGGTAAGCCGACGTCGGCCGGTCGGTCAGCACCTCGTCGAACCACCCCCGCACGGGGTCCATCTCCGGCGCCAGCTGCGCGGCCGTCTGGAACATCACCGTCTCCACCCGGCAGTCGATCCCGTCGCACGGGCGGTACGACGCCACGCCGTAGCAGTCGGCGCTGCCGCCGCTGTGGGGCAGCCCCGTGCGGTCGACCGCCGCCCACCGCGCGAAGAGGTCACTCGCCTGCGCACTCGTCACGTGCAGCGTGCGCGTCGGGTCCGCCGGGCTCGCGAGCGCGACGCTGCGCGCGTTGTCCCAGACGCGCACCGTCCCATCGGCGTCGACCATCACCGCAGGACCCGTCCCCGCGAAGCCGCCCGGCGCCTGCCACAGCATCCGCGCCCCCGACGATCCGCCGCCGTCGGCCCGCCCCGCGTCGGCGGCCCCGCTGTCGACACACGGCATCGGGAAGACCTCGAGTCGATCCCAGCGACCGCCCGTACATCGATACAGATTGCAGAACTGGCACGGGTCGGAGCAGGGCCCGCCGCAGGTCTGTCCGTCCGTGGTGCAGGCTGCTCCCTCGGTCGCCCCGGCGCACGAGCTCCCCGCGTCGCCGCCGCGGTCCCCCGGCGCATCGAAGCCGACGTCGCCCGGAACGTCGATCGCGCCGACATCGACCCTCCCGACATCGACGCTCCCGCCGGTGTCGCTCGCTGATCCGGTGTCGGCGGGGCCTGCGTCGGCGGCACCCGCCGGGGTCACCGTGTCGTCGCACGCGACCGACAGCACCGAGATCACAACGACGGACGACCAGCGAAGGAAGGATTGGCTCATGGGAAGGTCCTTGGGTTGCGGGGCTCTCTATCACCCATCGAGCAGCAAGCGTGCCCCCGCCGCCCTCATGCGCCCAGGGCCACACTTCACCGTGGTGTCCGCGTCGCCCCGCGTGGCACAACCCGTCTCAACCTCCAGCGCCGGCCGCGTGCCCGCCTCGCCCCGTTTTCATGGCATTTCGTCGTCACGACTCCCATGGCACGCCCCTCGCTGAAGACCCCCGTACACTCCTTCGAACGCCACGAGGTCCTCCCATGATGCGTCGCCTGCTTCCGCTCTGTCTCCTCGCGCTCTCGGCCTGTTCCGGGGCGACGCCGCTCGAGCTGCCCGATGCCGCCTCGCCCGACGTGGTCACCCCGCAGGTCACCGTCACGGCCGCCATCGCGTCGGCCGCGCTCGCCAACGACTGCCCGGCCTCGTCGGGCGCCGCCCAGCGCGACTGCGCCGCCCGCCCCGCCTCCTCGGACGCCGGCGCCGGCCTCGTCGAGCCCTGCGGCGGCTATTGTCGACAGACCAGCCTCCAGATCACCTTCACGGTCGCCGCCGCCGGGGCCGCCGATCCGGTGCTGCCCGTCATCATCACCGGCATTCGGCTCATCGACTCGGCCACCAACGCCAACCTCGACACGCTCACCGCGCGCGAGCCGCAGCGCTGGCAGGAGTCCCAATACATCACCTGGGACGGCAGCCTCCGCGGACTCGGCGAGACCCGCGCCAGCTACAAGCTCTCCGCCCCCAACTGGAACGCCATCGGCGCCGGCAACACCTGGAACACCTACGGCCGCGCCTTCCGCCTCGAAGTCACCGTGCTGGTCAATGGACAGACCCTGGTGCTCCGCTCGGGCGAGCTGATGCGCGCCCCCGAAGTCGTGACCTGATCCGCCATGCGACTGCGCGCGATCGCGGTCGCGACCCTTCTGCTCGACGGGTGCCGCGACCCCCGCCCCGCTCCCTCCCCCGCCGCCGCTCCCACCGTCGTCGACGCGCCTTTGGAGCCATGGAGCGAGCCCTGGTTGGCCGAAGAGGGCCGTCGCTACCTCGATGAGCCCGCCCACCGCCGGCGCAGCCTCGAAGCCTCGTTGACGAGTCCCGATAACAGCTACTCCCGCCAACGACTCGACCACTACGCCCTCAGCGCCACCGGCTGGGACCTCCTCCCCGTCTGGAACCCCCGCTCGGTCCCCCTCTCCGACGACACGGTCACCTCATTGGACTCGACCGCCCCACTCTGGGACGGAGTCCGCCCCACCACCCTCGCCGGCTGGGTCGCGCTCGGCCGCACCGTCTTCTTCCGCTATCCGTTGCGCGAAGACCCCTTCGTCGAACACGCCCTCCGCCGCCCCGAACTCGCGCGCGCCATCGGCCTCGTGCGCGCTCCCGACAGGACCATCCCCGGCGCGGTGCGCTTCCGCGACGTCGACGGCGAGTCGAAGGTGGGTATCACCTGCGCGCTCTGCCACGCCGATGTCCACCATGGCACCCTGGTCGTCGGCCCGGCGCGCCGCTCCTTCGACTACGGTCGCATGCGGCTCGCGTATCACGCCGACACGGGCGCGCCGGTCGACCCCGAGCTCGCGCGGCGCATGGCCACCTGGGGCCCCGGCCGCGCCGACGTGACGGAAGACCTCGACGAAGACCCCGTCGCGATTCCCGACCTCTGGGGGCTGCGCGACCAGCAATACCTCACCCAGGCGGGGACCATTCGACACGTCGGTCCGGCGGCGCTGGCGATTCGCCAGGAGACCCAGTTGCTGCACTCCAATCACGAGCGCGTGCGGCCGCCCCGCGAGCTCGCCTGGGCGCTGGCGATGTACCTCTACAGCCTGCGCGCCCCCGCGCGTCCCGCGGGCGATCCGGCCCTGGTCGCGCGCGGGCAACGCCTCTTCGATGAACACTGTCGCGAGTGTCACAGCAACGCCGCCGGGGGCGGTCCGCTGGTGGCGGCCGGGCGCGTCGGGACGCACCCCGCCTTGGCCACGGGACACGGCCGCGGGACGGGCCGCTATCGCCCCCCGGCGCTCCTCGACGTGGGCGCGGCGGGCCCCTACCTGCACGACGGCTCGCTCGCGACGCTCGCAGACCTCTTCTCGACGGCGCGCTTCTCCCCGGTCTACCGCGGCGTCAACGGGGTCGGCGCCGTCCACGGACATCGCTGGGGCACCGACTGGGGCGATGCCGACCGCGCCGCGATGCTCGCCTGGCTGCGCGCCCGCTGAGGGTTTGCCCCAGGGCGACGGTGCCAGACGAGCGGTCGGACCCTGCACCCGGCTCGTGCGGTCGGGCTGTAGCAAACGGCTAGGGCGGGTTCGATTGAAGATTCCCCTGAAGTCCGCAGGCGGAATTACTTT
>JAQBQI010000618.1 GCA_028287085.1 Myxococcaceae bacterium | reverse complement strand
CGGATTACTGGACGGGTCGTGGGCGAAACCACTGGACGAATCTACCACCGTAAGTATGATCCGCCCCCCTCACCTGACCGGGGTGAGGGCGGCGAGCGATTGCTTCAGCGCGACGATGATCGCGAGGAGGTGATCCGCCCGCGGCTGGTGAATTATTCCGCGCAGACGGCGCCGCTGGTTGCCTGGTATGGCAACAGGGGGCTGCTCCGGCGCGTCGACGGCGTGGGTGCCGTGGATGACGTCACCCAGGCAATCTTCCGGGCGATCGGAGCGCGATAGAGCCGAATGGCACGCAGGAACAACCGACCGACTGAGCCGCGCGAAGCCAAGGCGGACAAGCTTGAATTCGAGGGTGCGGTGCTCGAGGCCCTGCCCAACGCGATGTTTCGCGTGAAGTGTGACAATGGGCTGGACGTGCTCGCGACGATCTCCGGCCGGATGCGGCAGTTCTACATCCGCATCCTTCCGGGCGACCGAGTGAGCGTCGAAGTCAGCCCCTACGATCTTTCCAAAGGCCGTATCACGTACCGACACAAGTGAGATGGAGCGATGAAGGTCCGACCGTCCGTGAAGAAGATCTGTGACAAGTGCAAGGTGATCCGCCGCCGTGGGGTGGTGCGGATCATTTGTGAGAACCCCCGACACAAGCAGCGGCAGGGCTGATACATGGCACGCATTGCAGGCGTCGACCTCCCGGGTCGCAAGCACATCTCGATCGCGCTCCGCTACCTCTACGGCATCGGGCCTGCCAAGGCCCTGGAGGTCTGCCAGAAGGCGGACGTGCCGACGGACAAGAAGACCCAGGACCTGACGGACACGGAACTCCGCCGCGTTCGCGAGGTGCTCGAGGGCGACTACAAGGTCGAGGGTGACCTCCGCCGCGAAGTCCAGATGAACATCAAGCGCTTGATGGACCTCGGCTGCTACCGCGGCCTCCGTCACCGCAAGAGCCTGCCGGTCAACGGGCAGCGCACGCACACCAACGCCCGCACCCGCAAGGGTCCGCGGAAGGGCCTCGCGGTCTCCCGCGCGGCGCCCCCGAAGAAGTAACGATTTTCCAGGTCGATAGATAAGGCAAGAGGACTTCGATGGCGAAGGCGCAAGCGGCGAGCGGAGCTGCCACCGGCAAGGCGGGGCTCAAGGGCAAGAAGAGGGTTCGGAAGAACGTGCCGAAGGGCGTCTGCCACATCCAGGCGACGTTCAACAACACGATCGTGACCATCGCGGACATCTACGGTAACACCGTGGCCTGGTCCTCGGCGGGTTCTCGTGGCTTCAAGGGTTCTCGCAAGAGCACCCCCTTCGCGGCGCAGGTCGCGGCGGAGGACGCCGTCCGCAAGGCGGCGGAGCACGGGATGCGCGAGGTCGCGGTCTTCATCAAGGGCCCGGGAGCGGGTCGCGAGAGCGCGCTGCGCGCGCTGTCGACGGCGGGTTTCCGCGTGACGCTCATTCGTGACGTCACCCCGATTCCGCACAACGGGTGCCGGCCGCCGAAGCGTCGCCGGGTCTGATCTCAGTCGGCTTTAAGGAAGAAGAGAGCGGTTAGTCGTCATGGCGCGTTACATCGGTCCGGTCTGCAAGCTCTGCCGCCGCGAGGGGATGGAGCTGTATCTCAAGGGTGATCGCTGCTACACGGAGAAGTGCTCGTTCAAGCGCCGCCCGCGGCCGCCGGGTCAGCACGGCGAGCAGCGCGTGAAGTTCAGCGAGTACGGCCTCCGCCTGCGCGAGAAGCAGAAGGTGCGTCGCATCTACGGCGTGCTCGAGCGTCAGTTCCGCAAGTACTTTGCGGAGGCCGACCGCACCAAGGGCGTCACCGGCGAGAACCTGCTCGCGCTCCTCGAGCGCCGGTTGGACAACGTCGTGTACCGCCTCGGCTTCGCGGCGACGCGCAACGAGGCCCGGCAGCTGGTGCTCCACTGCCACATCACCGTCAACGGGAAGCGGGTCAACATCCCCAGCTTCCTGGTGAAGGCCGGCGACACGATCTCCATCCGCGAGAAGTCGCGCGAGATCACCCGGGTGAAGGAGTCCGTGACCGGCGCCGAGCGCCGTTCGCCCACGACCTGGCTCGAGCTGGACAAGGCGTCGTTCACCGGCAAGGTGAAGACGCTCCCGCTCCGCGAAGAGGTCGGGCTCGAGATCAAGGAACAGCTGATCGTCGAGTTCTACAGCCGCTGATTTGAAGAAGTAATGCGCAGGCTCCACCGGCGAAGTTCGGTGGGGCCTCGCGCCGTGTGGTGTACGAAGGGAAAGGGTTTCCATGACGCAGTCGTCCACGCAGGCCCGCAACTGGCGAGACCTCATCCGACCCAAGGCGCTCCTTGAGGAGGATCGGGATAGTCACTCGGAGTCCTACGGCAAGTTCGTGTGCGAGCCGTTGGAGCGCGGCTTCGGCATCACCATCGGCAACTCGCTCCGGCGCGTGCTGCTCTCGTCGCTCCAGGGCGCGGCGATCACGGCCGTCCGCCTCGACGGCGCGCTGCACGAGTTCACGACGATCGACGACGTCAAGGAAGACGTCACCGACATCGTGCTCAACCTGAAGGAGGTCGTGTTCCAGGCGGCCGAGGCGAAGCGCTACACGCTGAGCCTGGTGAAGGAAGGCCCCGGCGCCGTCCTCGCGGGGGACATCAAGACCGAGGCGATGGCGGGCATCAAGGTGCTCAACCCGAACCAGCACGTCGCGACCGTCTCCAAGGGCGGCAAGCTCTCGATGGAGATCATCGTGGGCATGGGCCGCGGGTACGTCCCGGCCGAGCGCAACAAGGACCCGAACCTCGCCATCGGGTGGGTCCCGATCGACTCGCTCTTCTCGCCCGTGCGCAAGGTGAACTACACGGTCACCAACGCGCGCGTCGGCCAGATGACCGACTACGACAAGCTCACCCTCGAGGTCTGGACCAACGGCGCGGTGCGCCCGCGGGACGCGGTCGCGTACGCGGCGAAGATCCTCAAGGAGCAGCTCCAGATCTTCATCAACTTCCAGGAGCAGGACGAGATCGTCTCCATGCCGTCGGCGACGCGCGAGGAGCCCATCAACGACGCCCTGTTCAAGTCGGTCGAGGAGTTCGAACTCTCGGTGCGCAGCGCGAACTGCCTCCAGAACGCGAACATCTCGTACATCGGTGAACTCGTGCAGAAGACCGAGGCGGACCTGCTCAAGACCAAGAACTTTGGTCGCAAGTCCCTCAAGGAAATCAAGGACAAGCTCAACGAGCTCAACCTCCAGTTGGGCACCCATATCGAAAACTGGCCGGGACTGCTCGAGCGCTGGAAGGCCGAGCACGGCTGAGATCACCTGTTAGAGATTGAACCCCAGGAACCACTGCCATGCGTCACCAGAATTCTGGTCGAAAGTTCGACCGCGACGGCTCCAGCCGCGATGCGATGTTCCGGAACCTCGCGGCCAATCTGTTCACCCACGAGCGGATTGAGACCACGGTCCAGAAGGCCAAGGAGCTTCGGCGCATCGCCGAGCCCATGATCACCAAGGTCGCCCGCCTCGGCGCCGACGCCAACGCGGAGACGGTCAGCGACCCGGCCATCGCGTCGGAGCGCCTCGCGCTCAAGCGCTCGATCGCGTCGTACCTGCCGCGCTGGCAGGTTCGCATCGTCGAGGGGCAGCCCGAGCGCATCGACGTGACCGAGCACCTCTTCCGCGAGATCGCCCCGCGCTTCGTCGGTCGGAAGGGCGGCTACACCCGCATCCTGAAGACCGGGTTCCGCCGCGGCGACAACGCCGAGATGTGCCTCATTGAGCTCGTCGTCCGCGACCCCAAGGTGGGCGCCAAGACCGCGATCTCCGTGAGCCCGGTGACCGAGGCCGTTCGCGCCGAGGCCCCGAAGTCGCGCAACGCCGAAGAGCCCCCCGCCGCCGTCTGATCACCCGTCCTCTGCGCGGGAGCATCGCTCCACGCCGCGAGGGTTTCCGGTGTCCCAACTCCCCCCCGCCATCGGTGAACTCCCGCCCCTGATCCACGCGAGTGGACCCGGGGGCGAGGCTTCGCGCGCGCTCGTCGACCTCCTCGCCGCCGTCGAGTGCCCCGGGCTCACCGCGCGCCGACGTCGTCGGGCCGAACTGACGGGGGCCTCCCACGATCCGATCATCTGGGCGCGGGCCCAGGGCGTCAACGTCGTCGACGTCGACGGCAACCGCTACGTCGACATGACCGGCGGCTTCGGCGTCGCCCTGCTCGGACACGGGCACCCCGAGGTCGTCGCGGCCGTGCAGGCGCAGGCCGGCGTGATGATGCACGCCCTCGGCGACGTGCACCCTTCGGCGCAGAAGATCGAGCTGGAGTCACGCCTCGCGGCGATGGTGCCGTGGTCTGCGCGGGTCATCCTCGGACTCTCCGGGGCCGACGCCATCGAGGCGGCGTTGAAGTCGGCGATGCTCGCGACCAAGCGAGGCGGAGTGCTCGCCTTCGAAGGTAGCTATCACGGGCTCAGCTACGGGGCGCTCGCGGCCTGCGGCTACAAGTTCGCCTTTCGGGAGCCCTTCGCGGCCCAGCTCAATCCCGCGGTTCGTTTCGCCCCGTACCCGGCGGCAGGAGACGTCGATCGCGCTCTCGCGCAGGTGAGGGCGGTGCTCGCTGCTGGGCACACGGGCGCTGTCCTCATCGAGCCGACGCTCGGGCGAGGGGGGGTCGAGGCGGCCGCTCCGGGCGCCCTTGCGGCGATCGGCGGGCTCGCCCGTGAGCACGGGGCGCTGCTCATCGTCGACGAGATCTACACCGGCCTCGGCCGTACGGGGCCGTGGTTGCAGTCGCTCGCGATGGGCGCCGACCCCGACGTCGTCGTCGTCGGCAAGGCGCTGGGTGGCGGCTTGCCGGTGAGCGCCGCGATCGTGCGCGAGGAGGCGGCGGCGGCCTGGGGCGCGAGCGTCGGCGAGGCGATCCACACGTCGACCTTCCTCGGCAACCCGCTGGCGTGCGCGGCCGCCCTGGCGTCGCTCGGCGTGCTCGCGCGCCCCGAGACGGTCGCGATGATCGACCGTTGTGGGGCGATGCTCGAGCAGGCGCTGCGGTCGCGCCTCCAGCCCACGGCGCTCGGCGTGCGGAGGTTGAGCTTCGCGAGGATGCTCGTCGGCGTCGCGATCGAGGGCGGACTGGTGCGCGCGTTGGGCGTGTGCCGCCGCCTGCTCGAGCGCGGGTACATCGTCCTGACCGGTGGGGTCGCCGGTGACGTGCTCACGCTGACGCCGCCGGCCAGCCTCACCGGCGAACAGGTCGCGGCCTTCGCGACGACGCTGGCCGAAGTGCTCGCCGAGGTGCAGGCGGCGTGAGGGCCTGGCTCGACGAGGAGGGGGAGCGGCTCTGGCGTCGACTCCACGCGATGGCCGCGGTGCCGATGGACGCCGTCTCGGCCGACGAGGTCGAGGCGCTCGGTCTCGCGGTCTTCGCGTGGCAGCGGGGGCGCAACCCGGTGCTCGCGCGCGTGGCCGAAGCGACCCTCGGGGCGGGGTCGCCCGGGACGCTCGCCGAGGTCCCGGCCTTACCGACCGATGTATTCAAGGCCGCGCGCGTCGCGTGCTTCCCCGATGGGGCGACGAGGCGCGTCTTCGAGACCAGCGGCACCACCCTCGACGTGCGGGGCCGGCACCCCTTCGCCGACCTGTCCCTCTACGCGGCGGCGTGCGAGGCCGCGGCCGCGCGCTGGCTGCTCCCCGCGCCGGCGTATCGATGCGTGTTGCTCGCCGAGCCGGAGGCGCTCGCGCCGGCCTCGTCGCTCTCGTTCATGCTCGCGCGCTTCGCGGCGCGCTGGCACCGCGGGGAGTCCGACCCCTGGATGGTGCGCGGGGCGGCGCTCGACGATGCCGCCGCCGCCGCGGCGCTCACCGAGGCGTGCCGGGACGGCGTCGCCGTCGCGCTGCTCGGGACGAGCTTCGGCTTCGTGCACCTGCTCGACGCCGTCGGCGGCGCGCGGTGGAGGCTGCCGCCGGGGAGCGTCGCGATGCCCACCGGGGGCTTCAAGGGCCGGTCGCGCGAGGTGGAGCCCGCGCGGCTGCGCGCGCTGGTGGGCGCGGCCTTCGGCCTGGGCGACGAGGCGATGCTCGGCGAGTACGGCATGACCGAGCTCAGCTCGCAGGCCTACGAGGCGCGCCGCGAGGGGCGCGAGAGCTACCGCGCGCCGCCCTGGATGCGCGTGTCGATGGTCGACCCGACGACGCTGCGGGAGCTTCCGCGCGGGGAGGTCGGCCTCGTGCGGGTCGTCGACCTGATGAACCTCGGGAGCGCGGTCGCGATCCAGACCAGCGACCTCGGGCGGATGGACGCCGACGGCGATGGATTCGTGGTGCTCGGCCGCGCGCCGGGGGCGACGCCGCGGGGCTGCGCGCGCGCGATGGACGCGGCGCTGTCGCGGGGGTGAGCCGCGGTCAGCGCGTGCCCTGGTGCTGGCGGTCGTCGTGGTGGTGGGTGTGTCCCGGCAGCGCCGTCGCGACGAGGCGGCCGTGCTCGACCCCCTTGGTGGCGAGCAGGCGGTCGGCCGCCGTCTGGATCAGCCCGGCCGGGCCGCGCAGCACGATCACCTCGAGGCAGTGGTCGTGGTCGAGGTGCACGTGCAGCGTCGAGACGACGTGCTCGCCGAGCTCGTGCTGCATGTCGGTGAGCTTCTCGGAGAGCTCGCGCACGTGGTGGTCGTAGACGAGCGTCAGCGTCGCCACGGCGAGGCCGTCGCGCTGCAGGTGGGCGTCGACGAGGTCGGCGCGCACCAGGTCGCGCAGCGCCTCGGACCGGTTGGCGTAGCCCTTCCCGGTGATGTGCTCGTCGAAGCGCTGCAGGAGGTCGCCGTCCATCGCGACGCCGAATCGAACCAGGTCACCAGCCATGCGCGGCACCATACCGCCGCGGGACCGCGAGGGTCGAGGCGCCGCGCCCACGGGAGGGCCGCCGCGGGGGTAAGCTCCGGCCGTGACCATCAGCGTGTTCGACATGTTCAGCATCGGCATCGGGCCGTCGAGCTCCCACACCGTCGGCCCGATGCGGGCCGCGCTGCGCTTCGCCGAGGGACTGGCCGCGGCCGAGACCCTCGACGCCGTCACGGGGCTGAAGGTCGAGCTCTTCGGCTCCCTCGGCCACACCGGGAAGGGCCACGGCAGCGACGCGGCCGTCATCCTCGGGCTCACCGGCGCCCGGCCCGAGTCGGTCGACCCCGAGGCCGTGTCGCAGCAGATCGCCGCGGTCCGCGCGTCGGGTCGGATTACCCTCGTCGGTAAGCGTGAGGTGGCGTTCAGGCCCGACCGCGACCTGGTGTTCCACCGGCGCGAGACGCTGCCGCTGCACTCCAACGGGATGCGCTTCACCGCGCTCGGGGCCGACGGCGCGGCGCTCGCCGAGCGGGTGTTCTACTCGGTCGGCGGCGGCTTCGTCGTGAACCAGGCGGGCGTGGCCGAGGGCCTCGCGGTCGAGCGCTGCGCGATGCCGCACCCCTTCGAGACGGGGCAGCAGCTGCTCGACGTCTGCCACGCGAGCGGGCTCTCGATCAGCACGGCGATGTTCGAGAACGAGTGCGCGTGGCGCCCCGCCGCCGAGGTGCGCCGCGGCCTGCTGGAGATCTGGGCGGTGATGGCGGCGTGCGTGCAGCGCGGCTGCGAGCGCGAGGGCATCCTGCCGGGCGGGTTGAAGGTCAAGCGGCGGGCCGCGGGGCTCTACCGCAAGCTGCGCTGCGACCCCGGCGGCAACGCCGACCCGCTCGTGGCGATGGACTGGGTCAACCTCTTCGCGCTCGCCGTGAACGAGGAGAACGCCGCCGGGGGGAGGGTGGTGACGGCCCCGACCAACGGCGCCGCGGGGATCATCCCCGCCGTGCTCCACTACTACCGACGGTTCATCCCCAACGCCGACGACGACGGGGTCGTGCGCTTCCTGCTGACGGCGGGGGCGATCGGGATTCTCTACAAGAAGAACGCGTCGATCTCGGGCGCCGAGGTGGGCTGCCAGGGCGAGGTGGGGGTCGCCTGCTCGATGGCCGCGGGGGCGCTGGCCGAGGTGATGGGCGGCACGCCCGAGCAGGTCGAGAACGCCGCCGAGATCGGGATGGAGCACAACCTCGGCCTGACCTGCGACCCCATCGGGGGCCTCGTGCAGGTGCCGTGCATCGAGCGCAACGCCATGGGGAGCGTGAAGGCCATCAACGCCGCGCGCCTGGCCATGGCCGGCGACGGCAAGCACAAGGTGTCGCTCGACAAGGTCATCGCGACGATGCGCCAGACGGGCGCCGACATGAGCACGAAGTACAAGGAGACCGCCCGCGGCGGCCTCGCGGTGAACATCATCGAGTGTTGAGCCGCGCGCCCCGCGGCGGTTGTGTTCGCCGTCGGGGCTGATCTAGTGTGCGCGCGATTTCGACCCTCCGAGGATTCATGAAGAACACTTCCGGCGACCGCTGGGTCGCGTACCTCGTGTCGATCACCGCAGCGGTGCTCGTCCTGCTCTTCGGCCTGCAGCGCTTCGGCATCTGGCAGCCGGCGGAGATCCACGTCGCCGACCTCGCGCGCGAGCTCATCGCGGGCCGCCCCGTCGCCCTCGACCGCCCGCCGGGCCAGATCGCGGCCGTCGCGCTGGGCTTCCGCCTGGGCGGCGTCTCGGAGCTCGCGGGCCGCCTCCCCACCGCGCTGCTGGCCTTCGCGTCGGCGTGCGCGCTGATGCTCGCCGCGCGCGGCGCGGGCGACCGGCGCCTCGCGGCCTACTTCGGCATCACCTACGCGACCATTCCGCTCGTCTTCATGAACGCGCGGCAGATGTTCGGCGGCGGCGTGGCGCAGAGCGCGGCGACCCTGGCGCTCGCCGGCTTCGTGCTGCTGCTCTGGGGGCGCACGCAGAGGTGGCAGGCGGGCGGCGCGGCGCTGGCCGTGGCGGGCCTGCTGCTCGGCGCGCGGGCGGCGGGCGTGATGCTCGGCGTGGTGCCGATCGTCGGCGCCGTCGGCCTCGCCGGGCTGCTGCGCTTCGGCGCCGAGACGCGCCTCACGCGGCTCACGAGCGCGGTGTCCTTCGTCGTCGCGGCGGCGCTGGCGATCGTGTGCGTGCGCGTCGCCTCGCGCGAGCTCGCCGGGTACTCCCACTGGGTCGGCGCGTCGCCGCAGTCGCCCATCCCGACGCAGTGGCAGACCTTCGAGGTCTACTTCGAGCAGATCGCGCACGGCACCTTCCCGTGGACGGGCCTCGTGCCCTTCGGATTACTCCGGCTGGTAAGCCCGCCGTCGCGGGTCCCCGAGGGGGAGACCGACCCGACGCTGCCCGACGACGAGGCCCGCGAGGCCGACGCGTGGCGCGAGGCGGGGATGCGGCTCACGGCCTTCCTGGCGATCGCCCTGGGCTTCGCGCTGCAGACCTTCCACATGCAGCTCTTCGGCATCAGCGCCTTCGTGCAGGTGGCGCCGATCGCCCTCGGGCTCGCCGTGCTGCTGCGCGACGCCGAGCGCGAGCGCACCCCGTGGCGCACGGTGGCCGTCGCCGCGGCGCTGCTCACCGTGCTGATGCTGCGCGACTTCCTGCAGTTTCCGAAGGCGGCCTACGCGGCCCTCGGGCTGCCCGACGGCGGCCCCGCCTTCCCGACGGGCTTCGCCATCAAGTTCAGCGAGTGGACCGCCAACGTGCGCGCCGCCCGCGCGGCGCACGGCGAGGTGCCTCCGCTGCCGGCGGAGGGCTTCCACATCATCGAGACGGCGCTCTTCCTGGGGCTGTCGGCCGTGGTGCTCTTCCAGGGCACCGGGCGCGTCGAGCCCTTCGCCTGGACGCGGCCCTATACGTGGATGCTCGACGTCGAGCGCGACGCCCGCGCGACGATGACCGCCGAGTCGGCCGAGCGCGGTCGCCCGTCGATCGGAACCTTCCTGCTGTCGATCCTGCGGGTGCTGCTCGGGGTGCTGGCGCTGGTCTGCGTGGTCGTCGGCCTGAGCGTGCGCTCGGTGCCGACCCTGACCACGCCGGGCCGCGACGCGCTGACGGCGCTGGCGCTCGCGCCGGTGGGCGTCGTCGTCGGCGTCTTCGCCTTCATCGCGGTGTGGAACCTCTTCGCCTGGCTGGGCCGCCTCGAGAACCCGGTCAACCGGCTGGTGGGTTCGCGCGTCGCGTGGGTGCCCGTCGCGGCCCTCGTGGTCGCGCTCATCTACACGCAGGGCTTCATGGTCGCGCTCTCCGAGCACATGTCGCCGCGCGGCGTGTGGGCCGTGATCCGCTCGCTGCGCCACGGCGACGAGCCGGTGGCCCGCTTCGGCGGGCCGGCCGACGACCCCGCGACGCGGTACTACACCCAGGTCGTGCCCGAGACGCTGCCCAGCGAGGACGCCTCGGTGCGCTGGCTCACCGGGTCGCGCCGCAGCTTCCTCGTGCTGGGGAGCGACGTGTTTCCGGCGCTCAACCGCGCGTACCGGCGCGAGCGGCACCAGAACCTCCCCATCGCCGACGCGACCAACAGCAACCTCTTCGTCGCCGTCAGTGACCTCGAGGGCCGGCCCAACCGCAACCCGCTGGAGCCGTGGGTGATGTCCGAGGCGCCGCGCATGCGCCACCCCGCGCGCGAGCCCTCGACCTTCGAGAACACCTACCAGTACATCGGCTACGACCTCGACTCGAACGGGCTGAGCTACGTGCGCCTCGGCGGGTCGTTCAAGGTCACCTTCCACTTCCACGTGATCGCCGACGCGACGCGCAACTGGCAGCTCTTCGTGCACACCGACGGGCAGGGGCCGCGCATCAACGGCGACCACGAGGGCGTCGGCGGTCAGTACCCCACGCGGCACTGGCAGAACGGCGACTACATCAACGACCAGATCACGGTGAACGTGCCGCTGACCTACCGGCCGGGGGTGTACACGGTGTTTCTGGGCTTCTTCGACGGCGGCGACCGGATGCGGCTCGAGGGCGGCGACCACGATCGCGACAACCGCGTCATCGTGGCTCGCGTGAACGTGCGGTAGGGGGAACGATGAGCGGCGACAAGAAGGACGACGGGACCCCGGACGAGCGGCTCTCGCGGGCGTCGATTCCACCCGACGGCAACGAGCGCCGGTCGTTCGTGCGCGTCGACGTCGCCAACTGGGAGGTCGACTGCAGCGACGGCGACATCTTCCTCTACTCGTACATCACGAACATTTCCGAGATGGGGATCTTCATCAACAGCCGCACCCCGCCCGACCTCGAGCGCCCGGTGCGGCTGCGCTTCACCGCCCCCGGCGAGGAGTCGATGGACCTCGAAGGCGTCGTCGCCTGGATCAACCCCTACCGGCCCGACGGCGAGAACCTGAACCCAGGCTTCGGCGTGCGCTTCACCAACCTCGCGCCCGAGCAGCGCGAGCGCCTCGTCGCGCTCGTGCACGCCATCGCCTACCTGCCCGACGACGCCTGATTGCTGCGACGGACCGACGCTCGGCGCCGACGCGGTGGAAGCCGCGCGGCGTCGAGGCCGGTATCGCCCGGTGGGTGGGGTTGAGGCTCAGCCGCTGACGGGGGCGTCGGCGGCGGGCGCGGGGACGGCGGCGGGGACGCGCGAGGGCGCGACGGACTCGGCGCGCAGCTTCGCGATGAGGTCGGCCGTCGCGAGGAAGCCGAGGTCGGTGCGGCCCTTGCGCAGGGTCGCGCCGTCGGACTCGACCTCCTTGTCGCCGATGACGCCGATGTACGGCGGGCGCATCAACGAGGCGGTGCGGATCTTCGCCGTGAGCTTCTCGTTGCTCGGGTCGACGTCGACGCGCAGGCCCGCGAGGCGCAGGCGCTTCGCGAGCGACTCGGCGAAGGGCAGGTGCTTGTCGGAGACCGTGACCAGCACGATCTGCTCGGGCGCGAGCCACGCCGGGAACCACCCCGCCGTGTGCTCGATGTAGAGCGACAGGAAGCGCTCGAGCGACCCGAGCACCGCGCGGTGCAGCATCACCGGGCGGTGTGCCGTGTTGTCGGCGCCGATGTACGAGAGGTCGAAGCGCTCGGGCAGGTTGGGGTCGACCTGGAGCGTGCCGAGCTGCCACGAGCGCCCGATGGCGTCGGTGACGTGGAACTCCAGCTTCGGCCCGTAGAAGGCCCCTTCGCCCTTGGCGACCTCGAAGGTGCGGCCCTTCGCGAGCACCGCGTCGCCGAGGATCTTCTCCGCGCGCTCCCACGACTCGACGGTGCCGAGGTAGCCGCTCTCGGGGCGCGTCGCGAGCATGATCTTCACGTCGGTCATGCCGAGGTCGGCGTAGACCTCGTCGAGCAGGTCGAAGAACTCGCCGATCTCCGCGGGCATCTGCTCTTCGGTGCAGAAGATGTGGGCGTCGTCCTGCGAGAAGGTGCGGACGCGCGAGAGGCCGTGCGTGACGCCCGAGCGCTCGTAGCGGTGCAGGCGGCCGAAGTCGGCCATGCGCAGCGGCAGGTCGCGGTACGACTTGCGATCGGCCGCGAACATCAGGCAGTGCGACGGGCAGTTCATCGCCTTGCAGCCGCAGATGTAGCCCGAGCTCACCGCCGCGAGCGCGGTGCTGACCTTCTCGTCGAGCGTGAAGACCTCGCCCATGGGCACGCCGTGGCCCTCGCGCGTGGGCTCGAGCGCGTCGGTGCCCAGCGCCAGGAACATGTTGTCGCGGTAGTTCTCCCAGTGCCCCGAGGTCTCCCACAGGGCCTTGTCGAAGATCTGCGGGGTGATCACCTCGGCGTAGCCGCGGCGCGCGTACTGGTCGCGCATGTACGCGATGAGCGCGTTGTAGAGGTGCGCCCCGCGCGGCAGGAAGAAGGGCGACGCGGGCGACCACTCGTGGAACATGAACAGCTTGAGGTCTTTGCCCAGCTTGCGGTGGTCGCGGGCCTTGGCCTCTTCGAGCTGCCGCAGGTGCGCGTCGAGCGCCTTCTGCGTCGGGAAGGCGGTGCCGTAGATGCGCTGGAGCATCGGGCGGCGCTCGTCGCCGCGCCAGTACGCGCCCGCCACCGAGGTGAGCTTCACCGCCGCCAGGAACTTCGTGCTCGGGACGTGCGGGCCCTCGCAGAGGTCGATCCAGGAGCCGTGGCGGTAGAACGAGATGTCCTCGCCCGCGGGGATGCCGTCGAGGATCTCGACCTTGTAGGTCTCGCCCATCTGCGTGAGCTTCGCGCGCGCCTCGTCGCGGGTCATGACGCCGCGCTCGAAGGGCGTGTCGGCGGCGGCGATCTCCTTGATGGTCGCCTCGATGCGGCCGAGGTCGTCTTCGGTGAAGCGGCCGTCGGGCCGGTCGAAGTCGTAATAGAAGCCGCTGTCGATGCTCGGGCCGATGGTCACCTTCGTGCCCGGGAAGAGCCGCTGCACCGCGTCGGCCATCACGTGCGCCGTCGAGTGGCGGATGATCGGGAGCGCGCGCGGGTCGTCCGCGAAGATGGGCTTCGCCTCGGTGGTCTCGGTCGTCTCCACCGGCGTGTGCAGGTCGACGGTGCGCCCGTCGACGAGCGCGGCGACCGTGTTCGGGGGGAGGCGGTTGCGATCCTTGAGGAGCTGACCTGCGGTGACCTTCATGACCTGTCGTTCTAGGGCTCGCGCGGGGCCGATTCCCCGCGGCGGGCGACGCACGGTGTACGCACCCGCGATCCGGCGCGTCAAGCCGACGGGCCCGCGCCGCGGGATGCGGTAGGCTCGCCGGGTCGTATGCCATCCACGCTCTTCGACTCGCTCCCCGACTCGGTGTCCGTCTACGAGGTGTCGCCGCGCGACGGGCTCCAGAACGAGGCCGTGACGGTGCCGACGCCCGCGAAGGTGCGGCTCATCGAGGCCCTCGTCGCGGCGGGGCTCAAGCGCCTCGAGGTGACCAGCTTCGTGTCGCCCAAGTGGGTGCCGCAGCTCGCCGACGCGGTCGAGCTGTGCCGCCTGCTCGGGCACCCGAAGGGCGTGAGCTTCTCGGCGCTGTGCCCCAACCAGCAGGGCCTCGACCGCGCGCTCGCGACCGAGCTCGGCGAGGTGGCGGTCTTCCTGTCGGTGAGCGAGACGCACAACCGCAAGAACGTGAACAAGACCGTCGCGCAGACCCTCGACGTCTTCCGCGAGATGGTGCCCGCGGCGCTCGCGGCGGGGCGGCGCGTGCGGGGCTACCTCTCGACCCTGTGGGGCTGCCCCTACGAGGGCGCGGTCGACCCGGAGAAGGGCGTCGCCATCGCCCGGGCGCTGCTCGAGATGGGCTGCTACGAGGTCTCGCTCGGCGACACCATCGGCATCGGCACGCCGGTGCAGACCAAGCGCATCGTGGAGATGTTCCTGCGGGAGTTTCCGGCGCAGCAGCTGGCGCTGCACTTCCACGACACGCGCGGCACCGCGCTCTCCAACGTCATCGTCGGCCTCGAGCTCGGCGTGCGCACCTTCGACGCCTCGGTGGGCGGCCTCGGCGGCTGCCCCTACGCGCCCGGCGCCGCGGGCAACCTCGCCACCGAAGACCTCGTCTTTACCCTGCACGGTATGGGCATCGCGACGGGCATCGACCTCGACAAGCTCGTCGAGGCCGGGCGGGTCGCCTCGGCGGTGGTCGGGCGCGAGCTGCCCGGCAAGGTGCACAAGGCCGGCGTGCGCGCGTTGCGCCGCTAGACGCAGCCATTTCGCTTGAGGGCGGCGGTCGGGCTGGTGTCTCCTCGGCGCGAACCTTAGCCGCGAGGAAAGCTCCCATGATCGGATCTGCTGCGTTGTTTCTGGTCGCGCTCACGGGCGCCGGTCAGCTCAGGGCCGTCGAGGCGCTCCCGCCCGCGCTGACCCTGCAGGGCGAGGCAGCCGCGCCGTCGGCGTGGTCGATGGACGTCGGGCTGCGCGTGACCCGCTACGGTCTCGACGGCGGGGCGCTGCGGCGCAACCGCTGGCTCGCGCAGTCCGCGACGCGCGCGACCGACGCCACCCCGGCGACGCCCGCGGCCGCCGCCGCGGCGGTGACGACCGCGGCCACGACCGAGGCCCCGGCGGCGGCCGCTGGCGGCACCTGCGAGACCTGCGACATCGACTGCGAGACCTGCCGCGAGTCCGACCGGCAGGCGCGCTACGTGATGCGCCGGCGCGCGTCGCTGCTGCGCACCCACCGCGCCTTCGGCATCGCGGCGTGGGGCTCGCTCGTGGTCACCGAGGCGCTCGGCACCATCCTCGCGATCAACCGACCGACGTGGTTCGGCGACGGCGCGTGCGCCAGCGACTCGAGCGCGTTCGGCTGCGGCTCGAACCTCCTCGGCTCGCTGCACCAGGCGTCGGCCTTCCTCACGACGGGGCTCTACACGACCGCGGGCATCCTCGCGATCGCCGCGCCCGACCCCGACAACGCCTCGGTGGGCGACGACCGCGCGTCGAGCACGCTGCGCCTGCACAAGACGCTCGCGTGGGTGCACGGGGTCGGGATGATCCTGATGCCGATCCTGGGCATCGTCGGGGCGAGCGTGAACGACCCGGAGGTCGGCCGCGCGTTCCGCACGATCCACACCGGGGTCGGGTACGCCACGCTGGGCGCCCTCTCGTGGGCGATGTACCTCGAGCTGTTCTGATCGCCGCCGCGCGGTGCCGCCGCGCGCCCGCCCGGACTAAGCTGGGCGGATGACCGAGCGCTGGTTGCTGTGGTTGGCCCACGGGCCGAAGGTCGTCGCCGCGCTGCTCGTGCTCGCGGCGCTGCTGGGCGCGTGGCGCGGTCCGGGGGCGGCGCGGTGGTGGCAGGG
>JAQBQI010000586.1 GCA_028287085.1 Myxococcaceae bacterium | reverse complement strand
GAGCGCTTCACGTAGCGGGTGAAGGCGGGAATCGCGACGGCCGCGAGGATGCCGAGGATCACGACGACGATCATCAGCTCGACCAGGGTGAAGCCCGCGAGAACCTTCTTCATGGAACGCTTCATTGAAGTCATCTCCCTCTGTGAAAACTGTGTGGCGAACGATCTCGTGGTGGTGCGCCGACCCGTCGGCGCGTCCCCCGATGACGGAGCCCTTTGCGGAATCGGTGCCAGCGGTCCGGCGTCCGGGGCCCGCGGCGCAATGTGCCTGAATTCAAACGGCGCCCCCGTCCGCGGCAACGGTGCCGGGGGCGGCCGGCGGGTTGCGGGGTGACGCGATGCGCCCCGCGGGTGCCGCGATCCGTCACCCGGCGGCGGGGGGGGGAGGCGCCGTTGCGGGGTGGGGCGTCGGGCCCCAGGGTCGGGGCTGCGCCCGGGACGAAGTTCGGATACACAGCCTCGGGCGCCGGCGACCCTCGACGGCATCGCCTCCATCGGACCCCCTCAGGACAGGTACGCGCGCATCATGACCAGCAACAAGACCATCGGTTTCATCGGCCAGGGCTGGATCGGGAAGACCTACGCGGACGACTTCGAGCGCCGCGGCTACCGGGTGGCCCGCTTCGCCAAGGAGGAGCCCTACACGGGCAACGCCGGGCTCATCAAGGACTGCGACATCGTCTTCGTGGCGGTGCCCACGCCGACGACGCCGGAGGGCTTCGACGACAGCATCGTGCGCGGCACCATCGAGCTCGTGGGCAAGGGCAAGACGGTGGTCATCAAGTCGACCCTGCTGCCGGGCACGACCGAGTCGATCCAGAAGCAGTACCCCGACGTGAAGGTGATGCACTCGCCGGAGTTCCTGTCGGTGGCGACGGCGAAGCACGACGCGGAGAACCCCACGCGCAACATCGTGGGCATCCCGGTGGACACGGCCGAGTACCACGCCGCCGCCGAGGAGGTGCTCAAGGTGCTGCCCAAGGCCAACTACTCGGTGGTCTGCTCGGCCCGCGAGGCGGAGTTCATCAAGTACGGCCGCAACGCGCTCGGCTTCGTGCGCGTGGTCTTCATCAACCTCTTCTACGACCTCGTCGCCAAGCACGGCGTCAACTGGGACGTCATCCGCCAGGCCATGGCGGCCGACCCCGACAACGGCCCGACGTACATGAACCCGATCCACAAGTCGGGCCGCGGCGCCGGCGGCGCGTGCTTCATCAAGGACTTCGAGGCCCTCTCGCGCATGTACAAGGACGTGGTCGGCGACGAGCAGGGCCAGCGCATCTTCGACAGCCTCACCGACAAGAACATCGCCCTCCTCCTCGGCACCAACAAAGACCTCGAGCTGCTCCGCGGCGTGCACGGCGAAGACGTCGTGCTGCGCGGCAAGCACGGCTGAGCCCCGCTCCCCTCCGCCCCCCGTCTCCCCCCGATCCGTACGCGCCGCGCCGAGCGGTGGTAGTGCTGTCGCCCCGATGGGACAGAAGCTCGACCTCGCGCTCGGCGTCCTCAACGGCGCCGTCGGCGACTACCTGGCCCGCACCGACAACGGCCTCGCGCTGCCGATGGCCCTGCACCTCCGCGGCGAGCCCGTCGCCCCGACGCGCGCCGCCCTCGCGGCCGCGTACCCCGGCGCCACCGCGCGCGTCGTGGTGCTCGTGCACGGGCTCATGAACACCGAAGCGATCTTCGCGATGCCCGACGGCCGCGACTACGGCACGCTGCTTCGCGACGACCTCGGCCTCACGCCGCTGTACGTCCGCTACAACTCCGGGCTCCCCATCGCCGACAACGGCGCGGCCCTCTCGGCGCTGCTCACCGCCGTGCTCGCGGCGTACCCGGTGCCCGTCGCGGAGGTCGTGCTGCTCGGGTACAGCATGGGCGGGCTCGTGGTGCGCGCCGCCACCCACGCCGCCTCGGTCGACGGCGCGCCGTGGCTCGCGCTCGTGCGCCGCGCGCTCTACGTCGGCACGCCCCACCGCGGCGCCCCGACCGAGCGCGTCGGCCGCATCGTGAGCGCGGTGCTGCGGGCGATCCCCGACCCGTACACGCGCCTCATCGCCGACGTCGCCGACCTCCGCAGCGACGGCCTCAAGGACCTCGGCGACGCCGACCTCCGCCACGAGGACCGCGCGCGCCGCACCCTGCGCGTGACCCTGCGCGACCCGCAGCACCCCGTCCCCCTGCTGCCGTCGATCGCCCACCACCTCGTGGCGGGCGTGCTCTCCGAAGACCGCTTCGTGCGCGCCCTCTTCGGCGACGCGGTGGTGCCGGTGTCGAGCGCGACCGGCTGGCGCTCGCTCGGCGAGGGGCTCGACGCGTCGCGGGTGAGGGTGTTCCCGGGCCTGAGCCACGCGGCGATTCCGCGCTCGATGGACGTCTACGCGCAGCTCCGCGCCTGGTGCGAGGCCGCGTGAGCCCGCTGGGGAAGCAGCGCCTGCTGGGCCTGCGCGCGCTGCTCGAAGACGCGGTCGAGCACGGCTCGGCGGCGGTCGAGCGGGTGCAGCGCGACACGGCGGGGCGGGTGTTCACGGTGCTCGAGGCGATCCCGCCGGTGGCGCCGGCGGCGCGGGTGGCGCGCGACGTCCACGGCGCGGTGCTCGCCGGGGTGTACGGCAGCGTCCGCCTGGTGAACCGCGCGGTGGGCGCGGTGCTCACGGTGGTCATCGAGGCGGCCGCGCCCGACGACGACGGTCAGGGGCCCGTCACGCGGTAGCCGATGGCCTCGGCGAGGTGGTGGGCCGCGACCGCCGCGCTCGCGTCGAGGTCGGCGATCGTGCGCGCCAGCTTCATCACCCGGTGGATCGCCCGCGCGCTCAGCCCCAGCCGGTCGCTCGCGTCGGTGAGCAATCGCGTGCTCGTCGCGTCGAGCGCCGCCACCTCGCGCAGCTGCCGCACGTTGAGCCGCGCGTTGCAGTCGCCGCTGCGCGCCACGGCGACCTCGCGCGCCGTCGCGACGCGCGCCCGCACCTCGGCGCTCGACGGGCCGCTCGCCCCCTCGGTGAGCTGCGCCGCGCGCACCGGCGGCAGCGGCACCAGCAGGTCGATGCGGTCGAGCAGCGGCCCGGAGATGCGGCCGCGGTAGCGCTTCACCCGCTCCTCGGAGCAGTCGCAGCGGTCGGAGGGGTCGCCCGCGTAGCCGCAGGGGCAGGGGTTCATCGCGGCGACGAGGGTGAAGCGCGCGGGGTACCGGGCCCGCGAGCGCGCCCGCACGATGGTGATGTGCCCCTCCTCCAGCGGCTCGCGCAGGGCCTCCAGGCTCTCGCGCGGAAACTCCGGCAGCTCGTCGAGGAAGAGCACCCCGTTGTGCGCGAGCGCGATCTCCCCCGGCCGCGGGGGGTCGCCGCCGCCCGCGAGCCCCGCCGCGCTCGCCGTGTGGTGCGGCGCGCGGAAGGGCCGGTCGCGCAGCAGCGACACGCCCGCGCGCAGGGTGCCCGCGACGGAGTGCACCGCGGTGACCTCCATCGCCTCGCGGAAGGTGAGCGGCGGCAGCAGCGCCGGCAGCGCCCGCGCGAGCATCGTCTTGCCCCCGCCGGGCGGACCCATCAGCAGGACGTTGTGCCCGCCGGCCGCGGCGATCTCGAGGGCGCGCTTGGCGTGCGACTGCCCGCGCACGTCGAGCAGGTCGAGCGCCTCGAGCGCGTCGCCCGTGGCGAAGTCGACCACGCGCGTGCGGTCGATGAGCGGCAGCTCGCCGCGCCCGCACAGGAACTCGCACACCCCGCGCAGCGTGTCGGCGCCGCGCACCTCGATGCCCTCCACGACGGCGGCCTCGGCGGCGTTCTCCATCGGCACGATCGCCCCGCGCACCCCGCGGTCGCGCGCGGCCAATACCTGGGGGAGTATTCCGCGCACCGGGCGCACGCTGCCGGTGAGCGAGAGCTCGCCGAGCATGATCCAGGAGTCGAGGCCCGGGGCGGGGCAGTCGCCGGCGGCGGCGAGGGTGGCGACGGCGATGGCGAGGTCGAAGCCGGTGCCCGACTTCTTCACGTCGGCGGGCGCGAGGTTGACCGTCACGCGGCGCAGGGGAAAGAGGTAGCCCGCCTGCTCGATGGCCGCGCGGACGCGGGTGCGCGACTCGCGCACGGCCACCTCCGCGAGGCCGACGAGGTCGAAGGCGGGGAGTCCGCGGGCGATGTCGACCTCGACCTGGACGGGGTGCGAGTCGAGGCCGACGAGCGTGCTGGCGTGGGTGGTAGCTAACAATGGTGGTTCCTCCGGCGGGGGCCTTCACCACGACGCGTGCCAGCGCGGTCGCGCGCGAAAACCACTTGTTTGCAGTGGAATTGGCGATGTCGATGGAGCCGCCGCCACTGGCGGCGGGGGTGGCGGCGGGGGTGGCGGCGGCGCGTTCGTAGCCCCCGCGCGAGCGAGTGGCGTACACTCCCGGCGCCCACCGGCACCGACTACAGGGAGCGATGACGAGCCAACCGGAAACCAGGCCCTCGATGGCCGCCAGGCTGGGGCTGTCGCCCGGCGACGTCGTGGGCGGCCGCTACGAGATCATCTCGCTGCTGGGCGAAGGGGGGATGGGCGCGGTCTTCCAGGCGAAGCACCAGGTGCTCGGCCGGGTCGTGGCCATCAAGGTGCTCAAGCCCGACATGGCGACCAGCGAGCAGTTCGCCGGGCGCTTCCTCCAGGAGGCCCGCAGCGCCGCCGAGCTGCACCACAAGAACATCGTCGAGATCTCGGACTACGGCGTCGACGGCGACCGGCCGTACATGGTGATGGAGTACCTCAAGGGCGAGTCGCTCGACGCGTACATGGAGCGCGAGGGCCGCCTCTCGCCGGGCCGCGTCGTCGCCATCATGGAGCCCGTGCTGCGCGCCCTCGCGATGGCCCACGAGCGCGGGATCATCCACCGCGACATCAAGCCCGACAACATCTTCCTGCAGACCGACGACGACGGCGGCGAGCCCACCCCGAAGGTCGTCGACTTCGGCATCGCCAAGCGCCAGGCCAACGAGGACAGCCCGCAGCTCACCACCGCCAACATGGCCCTCGGCACGCCCGCGTACATGGCGCCCGAGCAGATCATGTCGTCGAAGAACGCGACCGGCGCGGCCGACCAGTACGCCGTCGGCGTCACGCTCTACGAGGCCCTCACCGGGTCTTATCCCTTCGACGCGACCACCATCAACCAGTTCATCGTCGCCAAGGCCACGCAGGAGGCGCGGCCGATCCTCGAGCTGCGGCCCGAGCTCGACCCCGCGCTCGCCGCCGTCGTCATGCGCACGCTCGCGCGCAAGCCCGAGGGGCGCTTCCCGACCATCCACGCGCTGCGCGAGGCGCTGGTCCCCTTCCGCGCGCCGCTCTCCAACCGCCCCGCGCAGGCCGGCGGCGAGTCGCCCGTGCGCGGCGTCGCCAGCGTCACCGTCGGCAACCGCGGCTCCGGCGCGCCGCTGC
>JAQBQI010000583.1 GCA_028287085.1 Myxococcaceae bacterium | reverse complement strand
GAGCGCTTCACGTAGCGGGTGAAGGCGGGAATCGCGACGGCCGCGAGGATGCCGAGGATCACGACGACGATCATCAGCTCGACCAGGGTGAAGCCCGCGAGAACCTTCTTCATGGAACGCTTCATTGCAATACCCTCCGTCCGTTGATTGAGCTGACCGGCCGAACCGCTCGACCGTTCAGAACCTCGGATTGGACGGAACGGACGTTTGCAGTCGTCATGCCAGGACGATCAGACGGTCGCCGCTCGCGAACGACTCATTGGATTGCTCCGAAGAACCTGCATCCGGAGGTGGCGAGGTCTGCGTCTCCGCCCCGTCGTCGGACCCCGGAGTCGGCATCGCAGTGACACGTTTGGTCAGTCGAGCTTGCCAGGATCGGGCAGGCACACTTCAACGTTATCGAACCTACCTGAGGGCCGGTCGGGGGCCGACGCCGACTCGCGGGAGAGGGAGTCGCCGGCCCGCTTCGGTCTTCGCGCGAGAGGCGCGAACCGAGGCTTCAGGGTCGACTGCGACGCTTGGAGCCACCCAAGGGATTTGAACCCTCGACCTACGGTTTACGAAACCGGGGCGGTTGAGCGGGAAAACAAGGCAGAATCGCTCGGCGTGTCCTTGTCGTGTCCCTGTGACGCGGCGACGACTGAACGTGCGATCAGTCTTCTCCGCGCCGTCGACGAGGGGACGCCGACGCGGGAGCCGGCCCGGGCGCTCGCAATCGCCGTGCTCAAGCAGGCCGACCCCGACTCCCAGGCGTGGGCCCGGGCGGTCGCGGTGCTTGAGGGCGGCCCGTTGCGCGCCCGGCACGCGGTCGACCTCGCCGGCGACGTGGTCGACGCGGCGGGCGATGTGAGTTTTTCGGACGGCGCTCCTGATGTGCGCGTGAGGGGGAATCAGTGACCCACTGCCCCACCGTCACGAATCGCCCTGTTTTCTCGACGATGGGCCGGGTCATTCCTTGTGACCCACCTTTTGAGAGAAGTGACCCACTGGATAGAAGGGCCGAGAATCGCCGCGGAAACGCCGGGTCACTGGTGTTGGGACGGGCGAGGGGAGCCGGTCGGCGGTCGGGCGAGGGCACGCCACCCCGCGCCAACCCGTTCCAGGGAGCCGCTCGCCGGGTAGGTCCGATCGCGCAGGCGACCACCGGGGACGGCGCTCCCGAGGCGCTGGCGCGCGGCAACGGGGGCGGCCGATGAACCTCCTCGACTTCGCCCTGCTCACCGTCGGCACCCTCGCCGGCTGGTACGTGACCGGCGCGGCCCTGCGCTGGCGTCGCCTCCGCCGCGACCGGGGGAGGGCGCTGCGGTGAGCACCGACACCTACCGCAGCGACGCGGCGATCGTCGCCCGCGCGCTGCGCCGGTGGGCGCGTACCACCCAGTGCGTCCCGCCCGACGACCTGCGGCAGATCGCCTGGGAGGCGCTGCTCGGCTGCCGCCGCCGGTACGACGCGACCGGCGGGGCGACCTTCGAGACGTACGCGCTCGACACCATCCGCTTCGTGTTCTTCACGGCGTCGCGGCTCGCGCGGCGGATCACGCGCCTCGGGATGCAGTGCCCCGCGTCGGTCGAGCGCTACGTGCGCCGCGCGTCGCAGGCGGGCCGCGTCGTGCCGGCGATGCTGCGGGCGCAGTTCCCGTGGCTGCGCGCCTACGACGATGACGACCTCGAGCACGTCGCGGCCTGGTGCCTCGCGGGTGACGCGTCCCTCGACGCGCCGGCCGGCGACGAGGGCACCACCCGCGGCGAGCAGCTCGCGGTCGAGGGGGCCGACGCCGTCGAGGGCGCACGCATCGCGGCCGATGCGTCTCGGGTCGCCGACGACCTCTGCGCCGGCCTCTCGCCGATGGAGGCCGCCGTCCTCCGCGGCCGCCTGCTCGCCGACGAGCCCGCGACCTTCGCGGTACTGGGCGCGGCGTTCGGGGTGTCGAAGCAGCGGGTGCAGCACGTCGAGGCGCGGCTCACCCAGAAGCTGCGCGCGGCGATGCTCGGCGGTCACCCGTGGCTGGAGTGCCTGCGGCCGAGTCAGCGCGCGGCCATCCGCCGGGCGGCGGAGTCCACCGGCGGGGCGGGGGCGCCGCGATGATCCTCCGCCCCGTCCAACTCCGCGCGGTCGACCAGCTGCGCGATGCCTTCGGCCGCGTGCGCCGGGTGCTGCTCGTCGCCCCGACCGGCTTCGGCAAGACAGCGTGCGCGGCGGAGCTGATGCTCCGCGCCTACCAGCGGGGCCGCCGGGTGCTTTTCCTCGTGCACCGTCGGGAGATCGTGAAGGACACCGCCCGCCGGATGCGCGCGGGCGGTGTGCCCTGTGGTGTCGCGATGGTGGGCGAGCCCCGCACTGACGATCGCGTGCAGGTCGCGAGCATCCAGACCATCACCGCGCGGGAGCTGGTGTTCGCGCTCGGCCGCGGCGACCTGGTGGTGTTCGACGAAGCGCACCACTGCGACGCGGACACCTACCGCGCCATCGCTGCGGTCTACCCGGAGCCGTTCATCCTCGGCCTCACCGCGACGCCCGAGCGCTCCGACCGCCGCGGCCTGCGCGACGCCTTCGACGAGATCGTCATCGGCGCCACCGTCGCCGAGCTGGTGCGCCTCGAGCTGCTCGCGCCCATCGACGTCGTGGGGCCGGCGAAGCGGCAGAGCGCGCTTAGCGCCACGCCCCTCGAGGCCTACCAGCGGCACGCGCTCGGGCGCCCCACCGTCGCCTTCGTCGAGAGCGTCGGCGCCTCGCGTGCGTTCGCGGCGGCCCTCGGCGAGCAGGGCATCGCCGCAGCGCACCTCGACGGCAATACGCCTGCGCGCCGCCGGGAGGCCATCCTCGAGGACTTCGACGCCGGCCGCCTCGACGTGCTCTCCAACGTCTTCGTTTTGACGGAAGGTTGGGACTCGCACCGCGCCGAGGTGTGCCTGTTGGCGCGCGGCTGCGACGCGCCCGGGCCGTTTTTGCAGATGATCGGGAGGGTGCGGCGCTTCGGGGACCACCTCACGAAGCGCGCGCTGCTGATCGACCTCTGCGGCGCTGTCTGGCAGCACCGGATGCCCGACGCCCACCGGGAGTGGACGCTCGACGGCCTGGCGAAGCGTGCCGCCAACGACGACGGCGACGCGATCCGCCAGTGCCCCGAGTGCGGGGCGGTCTACGTGGCGGCGGACTACCCGGGCGCGTGCCCCAACGGCCACGAGCGGCCGGCGCCGCCGCCGCGCGAGGTGAAGCCCGCGCCGCTGGTGCGGATCACCAGCGTGGTCGAGCGCGCCGAAATGCAACGGGAGTTCGATCGGCTGTCGCAGCTCGCGCGCGAGCGCCGCTGGAAGCCGAAGGCGGTGGGCGCGCTGTTCAAGCAGCGCTTCGGGTTCTGGCCCGCGGGGTTCCGCGAGACGAGGAGGGTGGCGTGAAGGAGTCGGCTTTACAGAAGGCGGTAAGGCTCGCGCTGTCGGGCGCGGGCATCGTGGCGTTCCGCAACAACGTGGGGACGGCGGAGTTCTGGAACGAGGGCCGCGACGACGTCGACCGCGTGGCCTACGGCATCGGCGGGCCCGGCGGGAGCGACCTGATCATGCTGGTGCCGCTGCCCTCGGGCATCGCGCGCTTCGGTGCGCTCGAGCTCAAAGCCCCCCGCGCGCGCACCAAGCCCGCGCGCGCGGCGTTGCAGGAGCAGTTCCGCCGCCTCGTTCGCGGCGCCGGCGGCTTCGCGTGCGTGGTGCGGACGGTTGAAGAAGCGCTCGCCGCCGTGGCGCGCGCACGAGAGGGAGCGAGCGAGTGACGAACACGGCAGCGATCGACAATGACCCTGTCTGCGACGGCTGCTGGTACGCCCGTGAGCGCAGCCGGGACACCGGCGACACCGTGGAGTGCGTGTGCGGCGCGACGTACCCGACGCCCGCGCGCGTGGCGCTGGTGCCCGCGGCGCCGACGGTGGAGCAGGTGGCGCGCCGCCCCTCGCGCCCGAGCGTGGTGCCCGACGCCCGCATCTCCGTCGTGCACGACCCGCAGCCGTCGAGCGCGCCGCGGTTCACGCGCCCGACGTTCAGCGACGACCACGTGGCGCGGCTGCTGCGCTGCCTCGAAGAGCTGCAGGTCGACGTCGGCGACGACCGCGCGGGCGGCGTCTCGTGGGCTCCGCCGTCGCCCGTGGCGGCGCAGCGCTACGACCGCGTCGTGGTGCAGACCTCCGCCCAGGTGCCGACGACGCCCAACCTCGCGGCGCTGCTGGGCGTCGTCGATGACACCCGCCCGACGGTCGGGTGGACGATCTGCGACCGCGCGTGCGGTGACGTCACCATCGAGTCGGTGCTGCGCTGGCTGCGTGAGCACGGCAGCCGCGCGAAGCTGGGCGAGGGGGGCCAGACCGCCCGCGCCGAGGTCACCCGCATCTACGAGACGGTCGGGTACCTCTACGCGAGCGAGAAGGCGCGGGCGCGCTTCGACGCCGACCCGAAGGTAAAGGCCGAGGCGGCGCCGGTGCGCGGGCGCGAGCTGGTGCAGCAGGCGATGGCGGCTTGGTGGGGCTGATAGGATGGCCGCCATGAAGTACGGCGCGCGGCGGCGGTTGGGTGTTGTGGGTGTCCTGATGATTGCGGAGGCGTGCTCGGCGAACGGGAGCCAAACGAGCACCACGCTGGCGGACGGCGCGGTGCTTCCCTCCGGCCCGTCGGGGGTCGTGGTGATCGGGGGCACGGGCGGAGAGCGGGTGCCCATGACCGGGGTCGCGTGCAGCTTCGACTTCACGAACAACCTCCTCCGATCGTTCCAGGGTCGGTTCTGCCAGGCCGGCGTCTGCACGTTGTTGCAGGCGCGGTTCACCGCGGGTGCCGGAGGCTCGCTTACCGCGACCCAGGATGGCGGGTCACCCGTCGCCCTGGGCTGCGACAAAGCGACGACGCTTGCCGACTCCAGCACGATGCCGCCGACGGCGAGGGTCGTGCTCCGGGACTGCGCCAGCGCCGACCGCCCGCTCGGCGACATCACGATCGACGGCTGTACGGAGCCCTGATTCGCCCCCCCTTGACTCCCGCATCCGAGTTCCCGTAGGATCTCGATTGCAACAGCAACCGAATCGTCCGCCCGAGGTGCGTCCAGCGCCAGCGGAACCCGGTGCTCTCCCGCTCCCGATGCCCGACTGGCTCACCCTCGACGACCTGCACCGTCTGCGGCCCGACGTCGCGCGCACCACCCTCTGGCGGTGGGCGAAGCGCTGGGCCGCGGACGGCAAGGTCACGGTCACCGACCGCGTCCGCCCCGTCGGCGGGCGCGAGCTGCTGGTGAACCGCGCCGAGGTCTTCGCGCGGTGGGGCCTCGACGAACAGAACGCAGCCTGAGGGACACCATGAGCAAGCACTCCACCCAGCCGAACCGCCCCGCCGTCGACCCGCTCGCCCAGACCGCCCCGCAGCCGCGCGTCGAGGCCGGCGCCACCCTCGAGAAGCCTGCCGACGTGGTGGCCGACGAGCGCGCCAACGCCGCCGAGGTCCGCCCCGCCGGCGACGCCGACGAACTCGACCGCCTCACGCGCGAGAACCGCCAGCTGCTCGACGACAACGCCCGGCTCAGCCGCGCGCTCGACGACGCCCGCGAGCTGCTCGGATCGCCCGCCGGCGGCCTCGGCGCCGAGCTCATCGAACCCAACCCCGCCGACGTGGTGCTCGCGCTCGCCGAGGCCTACCGCGTCTCGCAGGCCGTCGGGGGCGACCGCCGCCAGCGCTACCTCGACGCCACGCTCCGCGCCGCCGACCGGCTCGCCGACGTGGTGCTCGGGCCCGTCGCGCCGCCCGCCGCGGGGTGACCGTGGCCGGCGCAACGTCCCTCTCCGACGAGCTCGTCGAGATGCTGGTCGAGATGCACGGCGAGGCCGGGCCCGACGGCAAGCGCCGCACGTGGCGCCAGCTCGCCGAGTTCGCCTCCATGCAGTCGGGCCGCACGGTCACCCACATGGTGGTGCACCGCGCGGTGAAGCCCATCATCGACGAGCGCGCGGAGATGCTGCGCGAGGCCCTCCGCACGAAGATCGGCGAGAAGCTGAACGGCCAGGTCGACACGCTCGACGACCTGATGACGAAGGTGGCCAACGATGCCACCAACGCCAAGGGCCCGATGGCCCGGCGCAAGAGCCTCGACGTGTTCAGGAAGGCCCTCGACTCGAAGCTCCGCGTCAGCGGCGTGACGAGCGAGGGCAAGGTCACCGTCAGCGGCGACGCCGCCGGCCTCGCGCAGTTCCTTGCAACCGCCTTCAACACAGGAACAGGCACGCCAGCTACTTGAGCGATGGACGCCCGACCCGGCGCTCTTCGCCCGGGAGGTGCTGAAGGTCCACGCCTGGAAGCGCCAGCGCGACATCTTCGCGGCCGTCGCGCGCTTCCGCCGCGTCGCCACCCGCAGCGGCCACAAGGTCTCGAAGACCAACAGCCTCGCGTGCCTCGCGCTCTGGTGGGTCTGCACCCGGCCGCGCGCGAAGGTGGTGCTCTCCAGCACCGTCGGCGACCAGCTGAAGAACATCCTCTGGCCCGAGGTCTGCCGGCTCCACCGCGAGGCCGCGTTCCCCATCGGCGGGAAGCTCTCGGCGGACTATCACGGCGGCCTCTGGTTCGACGACGACCGCGCGATCATCGCGATGAAGTCGGAGGACACGAAGCCCGAGAGCTTCGCCGGCGTCTCCTCGCCCCACCTGCTCTACCTGATCGATGAGAGCTCGGGCTTCCCCGACTCGCTGCTCGAGGCCGCCTGGGGCAACTGCGCGAGCAACGGCACCATCGCCGCGTTCAGCAACCCGACGCGCACGTCGGGCTGGTTCTACGACGCCTTCCACGAGAAGCGCGGGAGCTGGCACACGCTCCACATCGACTCCCGCGAGTCGCCCAACATCACGGGCGAGGTCGACGTCCCCGGGCTCGCGCGCCGCGAGTGGGTCGACGAGCTCGCCACGGCCTTCGGGGCCGAGAGCCCCACCTTCAGCGTCCGCGTGGCGGGCGAGTTCCCCCGCGCCGGCGACTGCGTCGTGGTGTCGCTGGGGCTGCTCGAGACGGCGCTCAAGCGCGACCCGACGCAGGCGACGCCCGGCCCCCTGCGGCTGGGCCTCGACGTCGGGCGCACGGGCGACGACGCCTCGGTGCTCTGCGCGGCGCGCGGCAACCTCACGCTCCCCCTGCGCGAGACGCGCGGCCGCGAGGGCGACGACCTCGCCGGCTGGGTGTTGGAGCAGCTCGCCGACCTGGACCCCCGCGGCGCCGAGGTGCCCGAGTGCCGCATCGACGTGATCGGCGTCGGCGCGAGCGTCTACGACCACCTGAAGCACTCCAAGCGGCTGCAGGCCATCCCGGTCAACGTCTCGACCCGGCCGATGGACCCCGAGCACTACGCCACCACGCGCGACGAGGTGTGGTTCGCGGGCGCCGAGTTCCTGAAGGAGGGCGGCACGCTGCCGCCCGGCGACACCGAGCTGCAGGGCGAACTCACCGCCGCCCGCTACGCCTTCAACGGGAAGGGCCGCTACGTCGTCGAGTCGAAGGACACGATGAAGAAGCGGCTCAAGCGCAGCCCCAACCGCGCCGACGCCTTCAACCTCATGGCCTACGGGCGCGGGAGCTTCCCCGTCGCCGACATCGCCGGGTGGATGGCCGCCATGGACGCCGCGGGCGTCGGCGTGAGCCGCGAGCTGCCGCCCCGCGCGCACATGCGCCCCCCGTCCGAGCGCGAAGACGACGGAGACGACGACACCTACCGTGGCCGCTACTGACTTCATCACCCGCGGCTTCGAGGCGGTCGGCCGGGCGCTCGGCATCGTGCGCCCCGTCGACCGCGACGGGCGCGCGCGCGGCGACCAGCCCGCCGCCGTCGCCTCCGACCTCGGCCCGCTGACGGTCGACACGATGACGCGGCTGCGCGCCATCCTGCGGTCGCACGACGAGGGCGACCTCTCCGAGTCGGGCCTGCTGGCGGAGCGGCTGCTCTGCGACGCCGACGTCCAGGGCGCGCTGCTCCAACGCGTGCGGGCGCTGCAGGCCTGCCCGACCCGCTTCCACCCCTTCGATGAGACGGAGGCCGCGAAGGCCGCCGCGACGGAGATCGAGGCCGCGTGGGGCCGCATGGTCACCCCGGCCGCCCTCGCCGACCTCGTGTGCGGCGCCATCTTCCTCGGCGCGAGCTGCGCGCAGATCGTCTGGCACCCCGTCCCCGACGCCGCCGACGGCCGGCTGGAGCCGCACCTCGAGCCGTGGCCCTGGCACGCGCTGGAGCAGCGGCGCTACGAGAAGCGCTGGTACGTCCACACCGTCGACGGCACCGTGCCGATCGACCCCGGCGGCGAGCAGTGGGTGGTCTTCACGCCCCAGAGCGAGCTCGTCGCCCTCGCGTGGGGCGTCGTGCGCTGCCTCGGCGCGTGGGTGCTGCGCAGCGACTTCGGCGGGAGCGACCTGTCGAAGCACGCCGAGGTGCACGGCTCGCCCGCGTGGGTGGCGATGGTGCCCAGCGCGCAGCGCGAGGCCCAGGACGCCAAGAGCTTCGTCGGCGGCCTGCGTCGGCTCGGGCGCGGCGGGGTCATCCCGGCGCCGCAGGGCGACAGCAAGGCCACCAGCTATGACGTGCGGCTGGAGCAGGCCACGGCCGACGGCTCCAAGGTCTTCGAGCTCGTGCTGCGCATCGCCGGCGGCAAGGTGCGCCTCGCCATCCTCGGCCAGGACCTGACCTCGCAGAACAACAAGGTCGGCACCAACGCCAGCAGCGACAGCGGCGAGGGCGTCACCGACCTGGTGGTCAGCGCGGACGCGCGCGGCCTGTCGCTCGGGCCCTTCGCCCGCCTCGCGCGGTTGTGGGCCCGGTACCGGGGCGTCCCCGAGCCGCGCGTCGTCATCGACGCCGAGCGCGAGGACGACGTGAAGAAGGACGCCGAGGGCTCGAAGGCGAGCGCCGACGCCGTGGTCGCGTGGAAGGCCGCCGGCGTCACCGTCGACGCAAAGGCCGCCGCCCGCATGGCCGGGATGACCGTGATCGAGACCGCCCCCGAGGCACCCGCGCCATGACCATCGCCCCCCAGACGCCCCCGCCCACCCGCTGCTACGGCACGGCCTTCGAGCCGATGGCCTTCGAGGAGTCCGCCCTCCCGCGGGCCTGGGAGCCCAGCGCGTACGGCTACTACTACGAGGAGTCGGCGCGCCCGAAGCCCTACCGCATGAGCGGCGCGGTCGCGGTCGTCGAAGTCCTCGGCCCGCTCGACAGCCGCGCCGGCTGGTGGTGCGATAGCTACGACGCCATCCTCGCCCGCTTCCAGGCCGCGCACGCCGACCCCGCGGTGCAGGCCGTCGTGCTGTCCTTCGACAGCCCCGGCGGCGCCTGCGCGGGCAACCTCGACACCGCCGACGCCCTGCGCGCCGCGGCCGACGCCAGCGGCAAGCCCACCGTCGCGCACGCCGGTACGATGGCCTGCTCGGCGGCCTACGCGCTGGCCTGCGCGGCCGACCAGATCCACGTCACGCGCGACGGCCTGGTGGGCTCCATCGGCGTCATCGCCACGGTCTACGACCGCACGAAGGCCAACGAAGACGCGGGCCTCAACGTGAAGGTCGTCCGCTCGGGCACGCTGAAGGCGGACCCGCACCCCGACGTGGCGTTGACCGACGCCAGCGTCGCGCGGGTGCGGGCGCGGGTGAACGACCTCGCGCAGGCCTTCGGCGCGCACGTCTCCGCGCGGCGCCCCCAGGCGGGCGACCCGCTGGCGTTGCAGGGCGCCACCGTCACCGGCGCCGCCGCCGTCACCGCCGGCCTCGCCGACGCGGTCGGCACGCTCGCCGACGCCATCACCACCGCGGCCGCGTTGGCCGCCGACTCCGCCACCACGAGGAAGAACACCATGGATCTGACCAAGGCCAAGTCGCTGCTGGACGCCGCGCGCGCGAGCGCCGGCGCCGCCACCGACGACGAACTGCCCGCCACCATCGCCGCGCTGAAGACCAGCGCCGGCCAGGTGCCCGAGCTCATCCGCCAGCGCGACGAGGCGCGCGCCGCCCTCGCCACCCGCGAGCAGGCCGACCGCGCCTCGGCCCGCGAGGCCGTGCTCACGAAGCACCGCGCCCGCGGTGCCATCACCCCCGCGATGGAGGCCGACGAGGCCTTCATGGCGGACCTCGCGCCCCTCGGCGCCGACGCGCTCGACCGCGTGCTCGGGCGCATGCACGGCGTCACCACCCCCGAGGGCAAGGCCAACCCGGCCGCCCCACCGACGCAGCCCGCCGCGGCCGGCACCACCGGCGCGCGCGGCGCGATCACCGCCGACGAGCGGAAGATCGCCCGCCAGATGGACATGACCGACGAGCAGTACGTCGCCGCGCGCGACGGGAAGGAGCAGGCCCGATGACCGCGATGACGACCCCCCGAGCGCCGAAGAACTGGAACACCGAGGTCTACGCGGCCCACTACGGGCCCGTGCCCCTCGCGGCCGGCGTGAAGCTGCTGGCGGGCGCCCTCGTGTTCCTGCTGGTGAGCGGCTACGCCTCCAGCGTCCCCGCCGCCGGCGCCGTCTGCCTCGGCATCGCCGAGGAGACGAAGGACAACACCCTCGGCGGCGCCGGCGCGCTCAGCATCACCCCCGCGCGCGGCTGCCCCGGCCTCGTGAACTCGGGCACCACCGACGCGGTCACCACGGCCGACCTCGGGCGGGCCGTGTACGCGGTCGACGACCAGACCATCGCCCGCACGTCGGGCGGCGGGACGCGCTGCGTCGCCGGGCGCCTCGTCGCCATCGAGGCCGGCGTGCCGTACGTCGAGGTGGGCTGGACCCCCGACGAGCAGAGCGGCGCGGTGGACGAGTACTTCCTCGCGGGGGCCGACCTCTCCGGGTCGCAGTACCTCGCCGTGAAGCACTCGACCACGGTGTCCAACACCGTCGTGGTCGCGGGCGCCGGGCAGATGGTCGCGGGCATCCTCCAGAACGCCCCGGCCTCGGGGGCCGTGGCCCGCGTGCGCCTCTTCGGGCGCTCGAAGTGGATCAGCTCGGGCGTCGTCGCCCGGGGCGCGGCCCTCGCCTCCGACGCCGCGGGCAAGGCCAAGGCGGCCGTCGCCGGCACCGTCGCGGGCGGCGCGGGCGACCCCGCGGGCGACCCGCTGCTGGGGTCCTACGCCACCGGCATCAGCCTCGGCCTCGGCGCGGCCGACGTCGCGTTCGACACGTTCATCAACCACATGGGGTCGATCCCCACCACCGCGTCCTGATCGGGCGCGCGTAGAGCACAGGAGAACCCCGCACCATGGCAGTCGAACTCTCGGACGCCGCCCTCCAGCGCGTCCTCAACACCACCGTCACCACCCGCTTCGCCAACCTGTTCATGCAGGCCGACGCGGAGGTCGTCTACAAGGGCCTCGTCACCGAGATCCCGGTCGTCGGCCGCCGCCTCGAGATGCCCTACGCCCTCACGACGGGCCGCATGCGCGAGTGGATCGGCGACCGCATCGTGAACGCGATCGCCACCGGCAACTGGTCGCAGACCGTGCGCGACTTCGAGTGGACCCTCGGCATCAAGCGCCGGGACATCGACGACGACCTCATCGGCCTCTACCGGCCGGTGATCGACCAGATGGCCCAGGTCGCCGCGCGCGAGCCCGACCAGCTCGTCGCCGACGTGCTCATCGCGGGCGAGTCCGCGCTGCAGCTCGGCTACGACGGCAAGCCGCTCTTCGCGACCGACCACCCGGTGAACCCCACCGAGCCGGCCGGCACCGCGTTCTCCAACCTGATCACCGGGCGCGCGCTCACCTCGGCGAACTTCGAGTACGGCCAGACGCTCCTGCGCCGCCTCGTCGGCCCCGACGGCCGGGTGCTCGGGATGCGCGGCCGCGTGCTCACCGTGGGCCCGCAGCTCGAGGCGACGGCGCACCGCATCGTCGACGCCGACATGGTGGTCGAGACCCCCGGCGACGGGGCGGTCACCAACATGCAGAAGGGCAAGGCGAAGGTCGTGGTGGTCGACCGGCTCGACGAGGTCGACAGCGGCCTCGGCTGGTACCTCTCCGACGACACGCAGCCCCTGCGCATGATCCTCTTCGGGACGCGCCAGGCGCCCCGCATGGTCGCGATCACCGCGGAGACCTCCGACGTGGTGTTCTCGCGGCGCGAGTTCCAGTGGGGCGTCGACGCCCGCTGGGTGGCCGCCCCCGGCCTGCCCCAGACCGCCATCAAGTTCCGCCCCTGAGCTGAACCGTGGCCGACATCACCCGCGCCGAGCTGTACGCCCTCGGGCTGCGCTCGGCGGCGCTGGGGAACGTCTCGACGGCCGACCAGGACGCCGAGATCGAGACCACCACGGCCATCTGCCGCGCGTACGTGCGCGGCCGGTACCAGGGCGCGCAGCTCGCCGCCGCGGTGGTCGACCCCGCGTACAAGGGCGCCGTCGCGAAGGTCTGCACGCACCGGCTGCTCTCCACGCGCGGCTACGACCCCTCGAAGGGCGTGGACGAGGGCGCGATGAACAACCACGACGCGATGTTGCGCTTCCTGCGCGACGTCCAGGCCGGGAACGCGCACCTCGACGTGCCCGAGACCGAGGCCGACACCTTCTCCGCCGCGCTGGGCTCCTCGGGGCTCTTCGGGCCGTCGTTCAGCGACGACCCGCGGGACTGCTGACGTGGGCCTCACGCAGTCGGGCACGTCGCTCGACGTGCTGCTGCGCTCCCTCGATGCCTTCGCCGACGGGGACGTCCAGCACGACGTGGCGACGGCGCTGGCGGTCGAGGGGCAGCGCCTGGTGCGCCGGGGGTTCAGCGAAAGCCGCGCCCCTGATGGCAGCCGGTGGAAGGCCCTCGCGTCCCGACGCGGGCGGACGCAGACCCGCCGACCGCTCGTGAACCGCGGCCAGTTCGCCGCTGCGGCGGCTCGTTACACGGTCGACCGCGACGGGTTCGTGTTCGAGTCGGCGCTCGACGTCGCGAAGTACCACCAGAGCGAGGAGCCCCGCACCTCCACCCTCCCGCGCCGCCCCTTCTACCCCGACGAGGGCGGGCTCTCCGTGTGGTGGGAGATCCAACTGCGCGACGGCGCCGACGGCGCCCTGCGCGAGCACCTCCCCCGATGAGCCGCACCCCCTTCACCGGCATCGAGCACTTCGCCCGCGTGGTGATGGCGCGCTTCAACGCCGACGGCGGGGCGAACGTCCCGCTCGAGGTCTCCACCCGCGCGCGCGACTGGAGCGCCTCGCCGCCGCGCATCGTCTGGTACCCCTCGCGCGACCGCTTCACGGGCGCGCAGAAGGTCGCCCGCACGCACAACGGCCGGTCGCTGATCACCCGGCAGGCGGGCGCCACGATCGACGTCTGGGGCGCGGCGAGCGCCGACGGCGCCGTCACCTCCATCGCCGCGACGGAGGCCCTCATCGCCCGCCTTGTGCGCGCGCTGAAGAAGACCGGCGGCCCCGCGCCCTTCCTCGATCTGCAGGGCGGCGCCTGGGTCGAGAACCCCGGCCAGACGGCACTCGGTGACGCCTACGCGCTGACCATCGCCGTCGCGATCGACGTCCCCGACCTCACCGTCCCGACCGTGCGCCCGACCGCGGTGACCCTCCAAACGCCCCACGGCACCCCCGGCGACGGCGACGTCGACGCCGGCGAATCCTGACTCTCCCCGGAGACCCTATGACCCTCTCATCTGTCCGTGCATCGCTCGCAGACGGCGGGCTGGCGTCCAGCCAGGCGCTCGACCTCCCCCCGTGCGTCGTCGGGTGCTCCTCCGCGGGCACCGCCGCGACGCCCACGCTCATCAGCACCATCGCCGCCCTCATCGTGGCCTTCGGCTACGGCCCGATGGTCGAGGCCGCGGCGACGCTGCTCGACCTCGGCGGCGGCCCGATCGTGGTGTGCCGCACGGCCACCGGGTCGGCGGGCGCTCTAACGGGCCTCACCAGCGGCGTCACCGCGGCGCCGTCGCCCTCGGGCGCCACGCCGGCGACCTGCACCGTCACGGGCACCCCGCTCGACGCCTACGACGTGAAGGTCAAGGTCATCCGCGCGGGCGCCACCATCCAGGCCCTCACCGCGACGGTGCGGATCAGCCTCGACGGGGGGACCACCTACGGCCCCGAGACGCCGGTGCCCACCTCGGGCGTGATCGTGATCGCCAACACCGGCATCACGATCACCTTCTCGGACGCGACCGACACGCTCCAGCTCTACGCCGGCAACGTCTACAGCTTCGGCTCGACGGCGCCGACCTTCGACGCCACGGGCCTCGCGGCCGCGCTGGTCGCGTGCGAGGCCGTGCCCACCGAGCTCGACCACGAGTACGTGCACGTCGTCGGCCCGATCGACGCCACGACCTTCGCCACGGTGTCGGCGTCGAGCGCTCGCCTGTACGCCGCGAGCAACCTCCGCTGGTTCCTCACGGAGACCCGCGACCAGGCTGCGAACGAGGCGGCCGCCATTTGGGTGGGCATCCTCGAAGGCGCCTCCCCGGGCTTCGCGGGCCTCACCGACTCGTTCATCGTGCGCGAGGCCGCCTACGCGACGCAGGCCTCCCGCGCGATGCCCGCGACCTGGCGCCGCTCGCTCGCGTGGTTGATCTCGCCCCGCGTCGCGACGACGCCGGTGGTGCAACACCCGGGGCGCGTGCGCACCGGCGCCCTCGCCGGCATCGTCACGCTGCACCACGACTTCGCCGACGCGACGTTCTCGTCGCTCGACGCGCAGGGCTTCCTCGGCGCGCAGTCGATCCGCGGCCGCGCGGGTTACTACGCCACCGACCGCACCGCCGCCGCGACGGGCTCGGACTACACCAGCGTCATGCGGGTGCGGGTCATCTGCTACGCGGCGCGGGTCGCGATCGGCGCCGCCGCCGACTTCGTGAACGAGGACAACGACACCGGCGCCAACGGCACCCTCGCGACGGCCGACGCCGACGCCTTCGACGCCACCGTCGACAGCGTGCTCCAGCGCGAGCTCGTCGACCGCAAGTACGTCACCACGGCGACCGCGCGCGTGAACCGCCAGGACGACGTGCTCACGACGGAGACCCTCCGCTTCTCGCTGCGGTTCCGGCCGCGCAACTACTCGAAGATCATCGACCTCAACCTCGGATACACGCGGAGCTAAAGCGCCATGAGCAGCACTGAAGAAGGGTTCGAGCTCTCCTGGCAGAGCTTCACGCTGAAGGCCGCGGGCCAGGAGATCACCGGCATCACCGGCTGCAAGTACTCGCAGAAGGTGACGCGCGAGATGGTGTACGGCGCGAGCCCGTACGCGCTCGGCCGCACCGCCGGCAAGGTGGAGAACGAGGAGTCGTCCATCACCTTCCTCGAGCTCGCGATGCGCGAGTTCATCGCCGCGCTGGGCAACGGCTACGGCCGCAAGCCTTTCGAGATCGTCGCGCAGTACGGCGACCTCGGCACCCCCGTGTTCACCGACGTGCTCGAGCGCTGCATGCTGAGCGGCGACGGCGAGGGCGGCGGGGAGGAGGGCACCGACGCGTTCAAGCGCGAGGTCCCGTTCACGTTCATGCGCCTCAAGCGCAACGGCCTCTACCTCATCGACACCAGCCGCAGGAGATAGCCCCCATGCCCCGCACCATCACCGACGAGCAGCTCACCGACGTCCGCATCAAGAACCCCGGCGCGCGCGTGCTCAGCGTCGTGCCCGAGGACGCCGCCGAGGGCACCCCCGGCGACGACTACGTGTTCAAGAGCGGCACGAAGGGCGACTACCTTCGCTACAAGGGCCTCCAGCGGCAGTCGATGCTCGGCGGCTCCGGGGCGGGGCAGGAGGCGTCGCTCTACGCGCGCGGCCTCTGCGTCTGGCCCTCGCCCGAGGCCTTCGACGAGCTGCGCGAGGCCTTCCCGGCGATCGCCGAGGAGCTCGGGCAGACGCTCCTCGAGAAGGCGCGCGGAGGTCTGGAGGTCCGCGAGGGAAAGCGCTAGCGCTCGCCCGGGACCTCGCCCCGAAGGACCTCCACGTGATGGCGGACGCGTACCTCGCGCTCTTCCACCACGACCTGGACGTCGCCTCGGACGAGGCCCGCGCGGGCGCCATCCTCGTCGCCGAGCACCACTGCCTGCTCAACGCCCTGGTGAAGGGCGTCGCCGGCATGGGCGGCCCCGACAAGTCCCCCGGCCGCCCCCGCTCAAAGATCCGTCGCTAACCCGCCATGGAAACCCGCTGGTCACTGAAGCTCGAGGACAAGGCCGCGGCCGCCGCCAAGCGCATCAAGCGCGAGGTGCGCGAGCTCAATGCGGCCATGCGCGAGCTGAAGGAAGCCTCGGGCCTCTCCGACAAGGCGATGCGCTCGATGGGCGGCGGGGACACCTACCGCCGCCTGCGGGCGCAGACGGGGCTCATCCGCGAGCAGACCCGCGCCCTGAAGGAGCAGCGGGCGACGCAGGCCCAGCGGGTGCGCGCCGACCGCTCGGCCGAGCGGCAGCGCCGGCGCGAGACCGCGCAGCAGCTCGCCGCCCACGGGGCCGTCGGGCGCGTGTCGGCGCAGCGCGAGCAGCGGGAGGCCCGCGCGCGCC
>JAQBQI010000582.1 GCA_028287085.1 Myxococcaceae bacterium | reverse complement strand
TACGCCGAGCTGCCGGCGCCGCAGAAGGAGCGGCTGCGCGCGCAGGTGGTTCCGCTGGTCGACGCCCTGGTCGAGCGCGACGGGCGGATGGACCTCGCGGCGCTGGAGCGCGCGTTAAAGCTGCTGCCCGGGCGCGGCGAGGGGGTGGTGTCGGTGGCCTCGGAGATCCTGAACCTGGAGGGCTACCCCGTGCTGACCTTCGACCCCTCGACGCGGCTGGTGACGCTCGACGCCACGCAGCTCGCGCTGCTGCACGGCGAGGGGGGCGCGCGGTGATGCCCAGCGCGCTGCGGCGCAAGGAGATCGTCGCGGCGCTGCGCAACGGCACCGTCCCCCGCCGCGGGGTGGAGGTGCTGGCCACGGGGCTCGAGCGCCACCAGGGCGCGCTCGACGAGGAGCTGGAGCGCGCCGCGCTCGGCCACGGCGTCTTCAAGGCCGTGCGCGGCGATTACGGGACCGGTAAGACCTTCTTCGCGCGCTGGGTCGAGCACCGGGCGCTGGCGCGGGGCTTCGCGGTGAGCGAGGTGCAGATCTCCGAGACCGAGACGCCGCTCCACAAGATGGGCACGGTGTACCGCCGCGCGATGGAGTCGCTGCGCACGGCGGAGTGGGAGGAGGGGGCCTTCCGCGCGCTGGTGGGGCGGTGGTTCTTCGCGCTGGAGGAGGAGGCCCTGGCGACGCCGGGCCTCGACCCGACCGACGCGCGCGCCGTGGCGACGGCGGCCGAAGACCTGCTCGAACAGCGGCTGAGCCGGGTGAGCGCGAGCCAGCCGTCCTTCGCGGCGGCGCTGCGCGGGTGCCACCGGGCGCGGGTGGAGGGCGACCACGCGACGGCCGAGGGCCTGCTCGCGTGGCTGATGGGCCAGCCCAACGTCGGCGCGGAGGTGAAGCGCCGCGCGGGCATCAAGGGCGAGGTCGACCACTTCGCGGCCGGGGCCTTCCTGCGCGGCCTGCTGGCGCTGCTCGCGCAGACCGGGCGCAAGGGGCTGGTGCTGGTGCTCGACGAGGCCGAGACCATCCAGCGCATGCGCGGCGACGTGCGCGAGCGCTCGCTCAACGCGCTGCGCCAGCTGCTCGACGAGGTCGACGGCGGCAGCTACCCCGGGCTCTACGTGCTGGTCACCGGGACGCCGGCCTTCTTCGAGGGGCCGCAGGGCATCCGCCGCCTGCCGCCGCTCGAGCAGCGGCTGCACGAGGACTTCTCGGGCGATCCGCGCTTCGACAACCCGCGGGCGGCGCAGGTGCGGCTGCTGCCCTTCGACCGCGCGCGGCTGCTGGAGGTCGGCCGCCGGGTGCGCGACCTCTACCCCGCCAAGGACCCGGCGCGCCTCGCGGCGACGGTCGACGACGCGGTGCTCGGGGCGCTGGCCGACACGGTGACGGGCGCGCTCGGGGGCAAGGTCGGCGTGGCGCCGCGCATCTTCCTGAAGAAGCTGGTGGGCTCGCTGCTCGACCGGGTGGACATGTTCGCGGACTTCGACCCGCGCACCGACGCGAAGCTCACCGTGAGCCCGGCGGAGCTGAGCGCCGACGAGGCCGCGGCGGCGGGCGTGGTGCGCGACGCGAGCGCGCTCGCGGCCGTCGACGACCTCGACGTGGGCGACGGGGACGCGTGACCGACGCGGGCCTCGCGGCCTTCGAGCGGCTCGCGCCCGCCGTGCGCTACCAGGTCGTCAACGGGCTCGGCTTCGCGGCGCTGCGGCCGGTGCAGGCGCTGGCGATCCCGCCGGTGCTCGACGGCGAGCACGTCGTGCTGCTCGCCCCGACGGCCGGCGGCAAGACCGAGGCGGCCTTCTTCCCCCTGCTCTCGCGCATGGACGCCGAGGACTGGCGCGGCCTCTCGGTGCTCTACGTCTCGCCGATCAAGGCGCTGCTCAACAACGAGCGCGTCCGGCTGGAGCACCTCGCCGGGCTCCTCGGCCGCCGCGCCGCGACGTGGCACGGCGACGTCGGCCAGGCCGCGCGGCGGGCCTTCCTGCGCGACCCCGCCGACGTGCTGCTCACCACCCCCGAGTCGCTGGAGGTGATGCTCGTCTCGCCGCGCGTGCCGGCGCGCGCCCTCTTCCGCGGATTGCAGGCCGTGGTCATCGACGAGGTGCACGCCTTCGTGCGCGACGACCGCGGCGGGCACCTCGCGGCGGTGCTCGAGCGCCTCACGCGCCTCTGCGGGCGCGACCTCCAGCGCGTCGCGCTCTCGGCGACCGTGGGCAACCCCGAGGTGATCCTGGCGTGGCTGCGCGGCAGCTCGCGGCGCCCGGGGCGCGTGCTGCGGGCGCCGGTCGCCGCGACCGACCCGGAGGTGGTGATCGATTTCGTCGGCAGCGAGGCCGGGGCGGCGCGCGCGGCGGGGGCGCTCTTCGCGGGCGACAAGCGGCTGATGTTCGTCGAGTCGCGGCGCGCGGCCGAGTCGATCGCGAGCGCGCTCCACGCCCAGGGGGTGCCGGTGTTCGTGTCGCACTCGTCGCTCTCGCCCGACGCGCGGGCGCAGGCCGAGCGGGCCTTCTCCGAGGCGCGCGACTGCGTGATCGTGGCGACCAGCACCCTCGAGCTCGGCATCGACGTGGGCGACCTCGACCGGGTGTTGCAGCTCGACGCGCCGGGCTCGGTGGCGTCGTTCCTCCAGCGCATGGGGCGCACCGGGCGGCGGGCGGGCGCGCGGGCCAACTGCACCTTCCTGTGCGCCGAGCCCGAGACGACGGTGCACGCCGCCGCGCTCCTGCGGCTGCACCGGCGCGGCTACGTCGAGCCGGTGCGCCCGCCGCGCCGGGCGATGCACCTGCTGGCGCACCAGCTCATGGCGCTGTCGCTGCAACTCGGGGGTCTGCCCGAGAGCGACGCGTGGGCGTGGGTGTCGGGCGCGGCGCCCTTCGCGGGCCTCGGCCCCGACGACGTGCGGGCCCTGGTCGAGCACATGCTGGCGAAGGGGATCCTGCACCGCGACGGGGGGCTGCTCTCGCTCGGACCCGACGGCGAGAAGCGCTACGGGCGCCGCAATTTCGAGGCGCTGTACGCGGTCTTCGACGCGCCGCAGGTGCTGACCGTGGTGTGGGCCGGGCAGGAGGTGGGGCAGGTCGACGCGGCCTTCATCGCGCTCCAGAAGGACGACGGCGACGAGGCGGGGGAGGGCGCGCGGCCGAAGGGTCCGGCGGCCTTCGTGCTGGGGGGGAGGGCGTGGCGGGTGACTTCGGTGGAGTGGCCCAAGGCGCTGGTGCACGTGCGCCCCGTCGAGGACGCCAAGATGGCCCGCTGGACGGGCGCCCCGCGGGTGCGGGGGAGGGTGCTGTGCGAGGCGATCCGCGAGGTGCTGACGAGCGACGGGGAAGACCCGTGGTGGTCGAAGCGGGCGCGCGCGGTCATCGCCGAGCAGCGGGCCGAGCACGGGTTCCTGCCGCGCGAGGGCACCTGCCTGATCGCCGCGCCGGGCGGACTGCGCTGGTGGACCTTCGCGGGCGGCGCGGCCAACCAGCTGCTCGGGCGCGTGCTGGAGGCGATGCTGGGGAAGAGCGTGGCGGCCGACGACCTCGGGGTGACGCTGCGCGAGGGCGCGGGGGCGAGCGAGGCGGGCGTGCGGATGGCGCTGGCGAAGCTGCGCGCGGAGGGGCGGCCCGAC
>JAQBQI010000530.1 GCA_028287085.1 Myxococcaceae bacterium | reverse complement strand
CCGCAGCCCCTCGCTGCCGCCCGACCCGACGCCCGCCATCGCCTGGCGCGAGCGCCTCCCCTGGGCGCCGCCCGACCGCGTCGCCGACGCGCTCCGAGCGCGCATCTCCGCGGAGTCGCTCGACACGCTCCGCAGCCGCGCCCGTAATGCCGCCCGCGGGGTGATTCACTGTTTCGGCCGCTGGGACGGCGACTGCGGACAGCCCCTCGACTGGCACCTCAACCCCACCAACGGCCAACGCTGGAACGCCTCCGCCCACTGGTCGGAGGTGCTGCGCGACGGCGGGCGGGTGGGCGACGTCAAGCTCACCTGGGAGGCCGCGCGCTTCCCGCAGGCCTTCCACCTCGCCCGCGCCGCGGCCTTCTTCCCGGAAGAGCGCGACGCCCTCTGGGCGGCCTTCTCCGCGCAGGTCGCGGGCTTCCTGCGCGACAACCCCTACCCCCTCGGCGTGCACTGGTTCTCCAATCAGGAAGCCGTCATCCGACTGAACGCCTGGCTCTTCGCGCTGTCGGCCTTCGCGGCGCTGGGCTGCGACACCGACGCGTTGTGCGCAGAGGTCTCGCGCTACGCCGCGTTGGTGGGTCACCACACCGAGCACGAGATCGCCTACGCCGAGCGCGCCGTCTACAACAACCACCTCGTGGCCGAGGCGCTGGGGCTCTTCCTCCTCGGCTGGATGCGCCGCGACCGCCCCGAGTCGCGCCGCTGGCGGGAGCGCGGCCGCGCGCTGCTCGACCAGCAGGCCGACCGGCAGTTCTACCCCGACGGCGGGTACATCAACCTCAGTCACAACTACCACCGCGTGGTCATTCAGGACTACCTGCTCGCGTGGCGCTACCTGCGCGCCGACGGCGCCGCCGACCTGCCCCCCGCGTGGCGCCGCGCGCTCACGTCCTCATTGGACTTCCTCGTCGCCCACCAGAACCCCGCCGACGGCCGGCTGCCCAACCAGGGCGCCAACGACGGCTCGCTCCCGCGGGTGCTCTCGACCTGCGACTTCTCCGACTTCCGCCCGACGCTCCAGGCGCTCTCCCTCACCCTGCGCGGCGAGCGTTTGTATCCTCCCGGACCCTGGGACGAGGAGGCCGCCTGGCTGCTCGGTCCGGCCGCGCTCGACGCGCCGCTGCGCGAGCCCGCGCGACGCTCGACGCACTTCCCCCACACGGGCTACGCCGTGCTGCGCTCGGGCACCGAGGAAGGCACCTTCGCGGCCCTCCGCTGCGGCACGGTGCGCGACCGCTTCGGCCAGATCGAGATGCTCCACCTCGACGCCTGGTGGCGCGGCGAGAACGTCCTCGTCGACGGCGGAACCTATCTCTACAACGATCAGCCCGAGTGGCACGACCACTTCATGCGCACCGAGAGCCACAACACGGTGGTGGTCGACGGCCGCGACCAGATGCTGCACTTCCGGCGCTTCAAGTTTTTGTACCCGACGGCCGCGCGGATGGTGCGATTCGAGGTGGGCAGTGGCTACACCCGCGCCGTCGGCGAGCACACGGGCTACGCCCGCCACCCGGGCGGCTGCGTGCACCGCCGCGGCGTGTGCCTCCTCGACGACGGCACCGCCGTCATCGTCGACCGCATCTCGGGCGAAGGCGAGCACACGGCGCGACTCCACTGGCTGGGCGGACCCTATCCGCACACGGCCGACGAGACGCGCGGCGCGATGACCCTGCACACCCCGAAGGGGGACTACGAAGTCGCCGTCTTCGACCGTACCGGACAACCGTCGATCGCCACGGTGGTGCGGGGGCAGAGCGACCCGCCGCGGGGCTGGCTCTCGCGCTCCTACGGGGTGAAGGAGGAGGCGCCCTCGCTGGCCGTCGAGCGCCGCGCGACGGGCGCGGTGGACTTCGTCACCGTGGTGGGAGAGGGCCCCTTCGCGGTGGCCGTCGAGGGCGACCGGTGGACGGTGCGCACGCCCCGCGCGACGCACGCGCTGGTCATGGGAGAGGGCTCGGTTTCCAAGGCACCATGAAGATCCTCGTCATTCATCAATACTATCTGATGCCCGGCTCGCCCGGCGGATCGCGCTTCAACGAGTTCGCCCGCCTCTGGGCGGCCGCGGGCCACGAGGTCACCGTCGTCGCGGGCAACCTCGACTACGCCACCGGCGACGTGCCCGAGCGCTACCGCGGCCGCTGGATCACCCGCGAGCGCGACGGCGACGTCACCGTGCTGCGCTGCCACGTGCCGCGCACCTACAACAAGTCCTACGCCGGTCGCATGGCGGCCTTCTTCGGCTTCACCCTCTCGTCGACGCACGCCGCGATGAGCGTGCCGCGGCCCGACGTGGTCATCGCCACCTCGCCGCCCCTCGTCGCCATGGCGCCCGGCGTGATCGCCGCCAAGGCCCGCTGGAAGGGAGTCCCGTGGGTCTTCGAGATGCGCGACCTCTGGCCCGAGAGCGCCATCACCACCGGGGTCTTGAAGGAGGGCGCTCCCCTCACCCGGCTGCTCTATGCGATGGAGCGCGCGGCCTGCGTGATGGCCGACAAGATCAACGTGTTGACCCCCGCCTTCCGCGACGACCTCATCAAGCGGGGCCTCGCCCCGGCCGAGAAGATCGTCTTCGTGCCCAACGGCGCCGACGTCGAGCTCTTCACTCCGGGGCCGCGCGACAACGACGCGCGCCGCGAGTTCGGCTGGGGCGACCGCTTCGTGGTCATGTACGCCGGGGCGCACGGTCGGGCCAACGCGGTGGGGCAGTTTCTCGACGCGGCCGAGCGCCTGCGCGACCGTCCCGACATCCTATTGGCCAGCGTCGGCGACGGGCCCGAGCGCCCCGCCCTCGAGGCCGAGGCGAAGCGCCGCGGGCTCGACAACGTGCGCTTCCACGGCGCCCAGCCGAAGTCGCGCATGCCCGAGATCGTGCGCGCCTGCGACGTGGGCGCGGCCATCCTGCAAGACAACCCGACCTTCAAGACGGTCTATCCCAACAAGGTCTTCGACTACATGGCGAGCGAGCGGCCGACGCTGCTCGCCATCGACGGCGTCGCGCGCACCCTCGTGTGCGACGAGGCGAAGGCGGGCGTCTTCGCGAAGCCCGAAGACGGGCAGAGCATCGCCGACGCCATTCGCGCGATGGCCGACGACCCGGCGGGCAACGCCGCGATGGGCGCGCGCGGCCGGCAGTGGGTGCTGGCCAACGCCACGCGCGACTCGCTGGCGAAGCGGTACATCGATATCCTCCAGGGGATGGTGCGGTGACCTCACCCGCGCTGCCGCGCGCCCCTCTCCAGGAATGGCGCGGGGCTCTCTTCGAACGCTCGCGTGCGCGTCGCACGGTCCTGTCACCAGAGGCCCTCTCCATTCATGGAGAGGGGCGCGCGGCAGCGCGGGTGAGGTCGTCGTGAAGCAATCCGGCTGGCGCTTCCTCGTCAAGACGGCCGTCGACCGCGCCGCGGGGCTCGTCGGGCTCGCCGTCGCCGCGCCGGTGCTGGTCGGCGCCGCGGTCGCGGTGAAGGCCACCATGGGCTCGCCGGTGCTCTTCCGGCAGAAGCGCCCCGGGCGCGGCGAGCGCACCTTCGAGATCGTGAAGTTTCGCACCATGCGCGAGGCCACCGACGCGCAGGGCAACCCCCTCTCCGACGCCGAGCGGCTCACCCCGGTCGGGCGCTGGCTGCGCGCCACCAGCGTCGACGAGCTCCCCCAGCTGTGGAACGTCGTCCGCGGCGAGCTCTCCCTCGTCGGCCCGCGGCCGCTGCTGGTGCGTTACCTGCCCAGGTATTCGCCCGAGCAGCGCCGCCGCCACGACGTGATGCCCGGCGTCACGGGGTGGGCGCAGATCAACGGGCGCAACGCCATCTCGTGGGACGAGAAGTTCGCCCTCGACGTCTGGTACGTGGACCATTGGTCGCTGCTGCTCGACGCCCGCATCCTGCTGGCGACCGTCGGGCGGGTGCTCAAGCGCGACGGCGTCTCCAGCGACGGCCACGCCACGATGCCCGAGTTCGAGGGAACGCCCGTCGGGACTTGAACGCCGGCCCGGTTTGGGACATCCAACCGGCGCCGCCCCCCCCGACGGAGGCGACGGTTGGAGACCCTTTGAGCAAGCGCGTCTATCTGTCGGTTCCGCACATGGGCGAGAGCGAACTCCGCTACGTCACCGAGGCCTTCACCTCGAACTGGCTCTCCACCGTGGGGCCCAACCTCGACGCCTTCGAGGCGAGCTTCACCGCCCGCGTCGGCCTCCCCTGCGTGGCCCTCGCCAGCGGCACCGCGGGCATGCACCTCGGCCTGCGGCTCCTGGGCGTGGGGCCCGGCGACGAGGTCATCTGCCCCTCGCTCACCTTCATCGCCACCATCAACCCGGCGATCTACCTCGGCGCCCGCCCCGTCTTCATCGACTCCGAGCGCTCGAGCTGGAACCTCGATCCCAACGTGCTCGAAGACCTGCTGCGCCGCCGCGCGGCCGCGGGCAAGACCCCGAAGGCCCTCGTCGTGGTGCACCTCTACGGCCAGAGCGCGGACATGGACCCGATCATGGCCCTCTGCGAGCGCTACGGCGTGGCCGTGCTCGAAGACGCCGCCGAGGCCGTGGGCACCACCTACAAGGGTCGCCCCGCTGGCACCATCGCCCCGATCGGGGTCTATTCGTTCAACGGCAACAAGATCATCACCACCACGGGCGGCGGCATGATGGTCGCGCACGACCCCGCGCACGTCGCGCGCGCGCGCTTCTGGTCGCAGCAGGCGCGCGACCCGGGCGTCGCCTACGAGCACACCCAGGTCGGCTACAACTACCGCATGTCGAACGTGCTCGCGGGCATCGGCCGCGGGCAGCTCGAGGTGCTCGACCGGCGCGTCGCCCGCCGCCGCGAGGTGGCCTTCGCCTACCGCGACGCCTTCGCCGACCTCGGCGGGCTCGACCTCATGCCGCAGTGCGAGTACGGCCTGCACACCAACTGGCTGAGCGCGTTTCAGGTCGATGCGGCCGCGCTCGGGGTCGACCGCGACGGGCTCATCGCCGCCCTCGAGGCCGAGAACATCGAGAGCCGCCCGGTGTGGAAGCCCATGCACCTGCAGCCCCTCTTCGACGGGGTGGAGTGCCTCGGCGGCGCGGTCGCGGCCGACCTCTTCGCCCACGGCATCTGCCTGCCGAGCTCGAGCAACCTGTCCGATGAAGACCAGCAGCGCGTGATCGCCACGGTGCGCCGCGCCGCCCGACGCGAACGGTGACCCGATGAATTCCTCGCTCCCGCCCTCGCCCAGCGACCTCAAGGTGCCCGGCTTCGTGATGAGCTACCGCCGCCCGGTGGTGGTGCTCGCCCACCTCGTGCTGTGGATCCTCTCGTTCTACGGCGCGTTCTTCCTCCGCTTCGACGGGCACATCCCCGCGTACTACCTCCGCCTCTCGCCCTACTGGCTCGTGCCGCTGCTGGTGCTGCGCGCCCTCGTCCACGCCAACCTCGGTCTCTTCCACGGCCTCTGGCGCTACACGGGCATGCGCGACCTGCTCACGCTCATCCAGGGCGCGGCCATCTCCAGCGCGCTCTTCGTCCTCTTCGCCATCTTCATCGGCCCGCAGGGCCTGCCCCGCTCGGTCTTCGTCATCGACTGGCTGCTCGCCCTCATGGCCGTCGGCGGCATGCGCCTCGCCATCCGCGCCACCCGCGAGACCCTCCGCACCACCGCGCTCGACCCCGCCGAGACCCGCAAGAAGATCCTCGTCGTCGGCGCCGGCGACGCGGGCGAGATGCTCGTGCGCGAGATCCACAAGACCCACGCGGCCAAGTTCGAGGTGGTGGGCTTCGTCGACGACAGCCCCTCCAAGCAGCGCGAGCGCATCCACGGCGTGACGGTGCTCGGGCCCATCGCCCGCGTCGCCGACCTCGTGCGCGCCCACGGCGTCGACGAGGTGGTCGTGGCCATCCCCTCGGCCAAGGGGAAGGACATGCGCCAGATCCTCGACCTCTGCCAGGCGAGCGGCGCGAGCATCCGCACCATCCCCGGGATGGGCTCGCTCATCGACGGCAAGGTGACCATCAACCAGATCCGCGCGGTGAAGATCGAGGACCTCCTCGGGCGCGAGCCCGTGACGCTCGACACCGAGGAGATCTCGCGCTGCATCAACGGCGCGGTGGTGATGATCACCGGCGCCGGCGGCTCGATCGGCTCCGAGCTGTGCCGCCAGGTCTGCCACTTCGGCCCCGCGCGCCTGGTGCTCATCGAACAAGCGGAGACCAGCTTGTTCCACATCCACCGCGAGCTGCGCGAGACCTTCCCCGACGTCATCGTGGTGCCGCGCATCGCGGACATCTGCGACACGCGGCGCATGGCCGCGGTCTTCGCGAAGTACAAGCCCGCGGTGGTCTTCCACGCCGCGGCGCACAAGCACGTGCCGATGATGGAGTGGAACGCCGGCGAGTCGATCAAGAACAACGTCTTCGGCACGCGCAAGCTGGCCGACCTCGCGGTGGCCCACAACGTCGGGCAGTTCGTGATGATCTCCACCGACAAGGCGGTGAACCCCACGTCCATCATGGGGGTCTCGAAGCGGGTCGCGGAGATCTACTGCCAGGCGCTCTCGCAGCGCTCGAACACGAAGTTCATCACGGTGCGCTTCGGCAACGTGCTCGGCAGCGCCGGCTCGGTGGTGCCCATCTTCCAGGAGCAGATCCTGAAGGGCGGCCCGGTGCAGGTCACGCACCCGGAGATGAAGCGCTACTTCATGACCATCCCCGAGGCCTCGCAGCTGGTGATGCAGGCCGGGGCGATGGGCCGCGGCGGCGAGATCTTCGTGCTCGACATGGGCGAGCCGGTGAAGATCGTCGACCTCGCGCGCGACCTCATCCGGCTCTCGGGCCTCAAGCCCGGCGAGGACGTGGAGATACAGTTCACGGGCATCCGCCCCGGCGAGAAGCTCTTCGAGGAGCTGGCCACCGACGAGGAGCACGCCGACAAGACCAAGCACCCGAAGATCTTCGTCGGCCGCTTTCGCCCCTGCGACTGGGACGAGCTGCTGGTGAAGATGGACGAGCTTAAGGCCTGCACCGACGGCGCCGACGACGCGACCGTGCGGCAGCGCTTCACGGCGCTGGTGCCCGAGTACAAGCCCACCCTGCTCCCCGGCAGCGGAACCTTTCCCCCGAGCGCGGGCCTGAAGGCGCTCACCATCGAGCGCGCCGCCGAGGCCGAGGCCAGCGTCGGCAAGGTGCTGGAGTTCAAGCGCTGAGGTCGGGGGCGACCTCACCCCCCAACCCCCTCTCCATGAATGGAGAGGGGGAGTAGGAGCGAGAATTCTAGTGGTTTTGTGGCGC
>JAQBQI010000502.1 GCA_028287085.1 Myxococcaceae bacterium | reverse complement strand
AGGGGACGGTGTGCGTGAGCATGGTGCGCGAGCGCGAAGGCACGGCGATGGCGGCGCGCGGGGGCGGCGGTGCGGCGGCGGCGGCGCCCGGCACCGCGGGCGGGGGCACGACGCGGGTCTGCACGTTGTCGCCGAAGAGGTACGACTCGCCGCGGGCGCGGGCGTCGTAGGCGGCGTCGATGAGCTGCGCGAGGCGCTCGGGGTCGGCGACGAAGGGGAGCAGCTTGCGGCCGCAGACGAACTCGAGCTCCTCGCGGGCCTTCGGGTCGCCGGGGTTGGCCATCGCGACGAAGAGCACCTCGGCCTTCGCGAGCAGGGGCAGCACCTTGTGGCGGCGGGCGATCTCGAGGGGCAGCAGGTCGAGGTCGGCGAGGGTGTAGCGGAGGGTCGTCAGGTCGACCGGGGCGACGGCGAAGCGCTCGCTGGCGGCGAGCAGCGCGCGCAGTTCGTCGCCCTGCACGTGGAGCGGGGGCAGCTCGGTCTGGGGCTCTGGCCCCTGGGAGGCATCGTCACGTCCGGCCATGTCGCTCGCGCGGGGCGCAAGCTATCACCCGGGCGCGCGGGCCGACAATCACCAACGCCCGGCGGACCTTACATCCCGCTGACGATGCGGATGGTGTCGCCCTCGCGCTCGAGCTCGAGGCGGTTGTCGGCGACGCGGCGGTACCAGACGTCCTCGCCCTGCTGGGCCTGCTCGCTGCCGCGCACCGGGTCGATGGCGAGGTGCCCCGCGGGGCGGCTGTCGGCGGCGCGGGCCTCGGCGGCCGCGACGCCCGCCGGGCGGCGGAGGGTGTAGCTGCCCGTGTACGTGAACTCGACGTTCATGCGCCGCGTGTCGCTCTCGGACACGCTGATGCGGCGGTACCTGATCTCGTAACGCACCTCGTTGACCTCGTCGGCCCACGCGGTGAGCAGGCGCTGCAGGCCGTCGAGGCCGTAGTCGTCGGTGCCGTCGGGCGTGCCGCCGTCCTCGAAGTAGCGGGGCGACGCCATGGCGAGCAGGGCGCGCGCGTCGCGGGTCTCCACGGCGCGGCGGTAGCGCTCGCAGAACGCGATGACGTCGCGGTTCTCGGACGTGTCGGGCACGTCGGTGTTGGGGATGCGCGACGAGGCGCAGCCGAGGGAGACGATGAGACCGGTAAGCAGAAATCGACGCATGCGGATGAGCCTCGTGAAGCAACGCCCTCGGCGGGCGCGGATATTCCTCGCGACCGCCCGCGGAGACAAGCGCCCGGTGAGGAGTTCTTGCGCGGACGGGGTCGGGCGGGGCATAGCAGCGCCGGGAGACCTCCGACACACCGCGCATGGACACCAACGACCCCACCCAGAGCCGCAAGAGCCGCCGCATCGAAGAGGCCGTGCTCGAGGTCGACGGCGTGGTGGCGGTGCGCATCTGGGAGCTCCCCGACCGCGTCGAGGTGGGCATCCGGGTGGCCCCCATCGACGCCGCGCCCGACGTGCTCCAGCGGGCGCGCGAGCTCATCGACGCGATGCGCGAAGGCGACGAGCGCTGGGAGGTCGGGCTCCTCACCGAGCCGTAGACCTCCCCCCCCGTCCGCGACCGTCACATCACGTAGCCGGTCTCGCCGTGCTGCGAGGCGTCGAGGCCCTCGAGCTCGTCGTCCTTGGCGGCGCGCAGGCCCATGGTGCGGTCGAGCAGCTTGAGCAGCGCGAAGGTCACCAGCGCCGAGTACGCGCCCACCACGCCCACGCCCACGAACTGCTTGCCGAGCTGCGCGGCGTTGCCCGCGAGCAGGCCGTCGGCGCCGCCGGGGTTGAGCGACTTCTGCGCGAAGACCCCCGTGAGCAGCGCCCCGAGGATGCCGCCCACCCCGTGCACCCCGAAGGCGTCGAGCGAGTCGTCGTAGTGCCAGCGCTCCTTCAGCTGCACGGCGCCGTAGCAGGCGGCGCCGGAGGCGGCGCCGATGACGAGCGAGGCCGCGGGCGAGACGTAGCCCGCCGCGGGGGTGATCGCGACGAGGCCGGCGACGAGGCCCGAGACGAAGCCCAGCATCGTGGGCTTGCCGCGGTGCCACCACTCGACGAGCACCCACGCGAGGGCGGCGCTCGCGGCCGACACGTGCGTCGTCACGAAGGCCAGCGCCGCGACCGCGTTGGCGCTGAGCGCGCTGCCCGCGTTGAAGCCGAACCACCCGAACCAGAGGAGCCCGCCGCCGATGACGGTCATCGTGAGGTTGTGCGGCGGGTGCTTCTCGCGGGGGTAGCCGCGGCGCTTGCCGATGACCACCGCGCACACGAGCGCCGCGATGCCCGCGGTGAGGTGCACGACCGTGCCGCCGGCGAAGTCGAGCACGCCGAGGCGAAGCAGCCAGCCGCCCTCGGCCCAGGTCCAGTGGGCGACCGGGTCGTAGACGAGGGTGGTCCAGGCGAGGGCGAAGACCACGTAGGGGGCGAAGCGCATGCGCTCGACGAAGGCGCCCGCGATCAGCGCCGGCGTGATGATCGCGAACTTCATCTGGAAGGCCATGAAGGCCAGGTGCGGGACCGTGCCGCGCAGCGCGCCGACGAGGCCGCGGAGGCCGACGTAGTCGAAGCCGCCGATGAGCCCGCCGTGGGTGCGGCCGAAGGAGAGCGAGTAGCCGACGAGCACCCACTGCACCGTGATGATCGCGAGCGCGAAGTGCACGAACATGAAGGTCGAGAGCACGTTGCGCTTGCGCACCATGCCCCCGTAGAAGAGCGCGAGTCCGGGGGTCATCAGCAGCACGAAGGCCGACGAGACCAGCAGCCACGCGGTGTCGCCGGTGTCGAGGGCGGGCGCCGGGTCGGCGCGCGCGACCGAGGGGAGGAGCAGCAGCGCGGCGAGCGCCGCGATGGGGGGCCACGAGGTCCGACGAGCCATAGGCGCGGGAGATCACCACGGCGCCGGGGCCGTTCGAGTAAGTGCTGTGTAAACGGTGGGGGAGGGTGGGGAGCGGCGCGATCAGATCGCGATGACGCGGGTCTGGATGCGGGTGCGGTCGGAGACGCCGAGGCCCATCGCGCCGGCCTGGTCGATGTAGCGGGGCGGCAGGCCGCGGGCTTCGAGGGTGCCCATGCGGTGCGCGACGCGGAGCTGGTCGACGATGTCCGAGCCGACGCGATCGAGGGCGACGGGGTCGGTGCTGGCGAGCACGCACTCGAGCGCCACGCGGTGCTCGGGGCTGTCGCGCGGACCGCCGTGGTAGACGGCCTTGAAGCCGTCCATGACGTGCAGGCGCACGCGCGACTTGATGGCGTCGTGGCCGTAGAGCTCGGCGATCTGCGGCGAGCAGAGGTGGCGGTGGAAGGCCTCGGGGTTCTTGATCGACCCGTGGGTCATGTTCTTCATGGCGCCGGTGAAGCCGCAGAGCGAGTGGTCCTTGATGAGGGGCACGCCGATGACGGCGGTGGCTTCCATCAGGGCGGTCGCGTACTGGGTGCGGCCCGAGGCGACGCGCGTCTCGGGCGAGAGCGCGGTGCCGTTGTGCGACACGAGGCGCACGCCCGCGGGCAAGCCGCGCGAGCTCACGCGGGTGCAGCGCAGGAAGCTGTCCCACTGGTCGTAGACGACGATGTTGGTGCCCGGCACGCCGGCCGCGACGAGGCCCTCGGCGATGGCCTCGATGACCTCCTTGTTGGAGGCCATGTTGCGCAGCCCGAGGCCGTTGACCTTGATGGCCACGCGGTCGCTCGGGTGCACGAAGGCGCGCCACGCGCTGGCGAGGTCGGGCCGCCCGGAGAGCTCGATGACCGCGCGGTTGACCATCGCGCGCGCCGCCTCGGGCACCGGGAAGAGCCCGCCCGCGCGCAGCGAGCCGGGCTTGTTGACCCGCACGACCTGGCCCGGGTGCGAGAGCGGCGTGAAGCCCTGCGGGCGCGCCGCGGCGAAGTTCACCGGCGGGGCGGGCGCGCGGTTCTGCGCCTCGGCCTGCTGCGAGAGCGCCACGGCGGCGGTGCCCGCGGCGACGGTGGAGAGGAAGTGTCGTCGGTCGAGGTCGTGGCTCATGGCGGTGGCTCCGTGCGCGGGATCGCTGGTTGGATATGGCACTACCACGCGGCTTCCGGGAGCGACAAGAACGGCCCTGCGGGCCGATCGGGCGTGTCGCAGGCTCGGAAGGGCGTGGTGGGCGCTCGGAAGGGCGTGGTGGGCGCTCGGAAGGGCGTGTCGGGCCGTCGAAGTGACGTGTCGGGCCGTCGAAGTGGCGTGGCGCAGGCTCGGAGTGACGTGGCCGAGCGAGGGAGTGACGTGGCCGAGCGAGGGAGTGACGTGGGCGCTGGGGGAGGTGACGTGGTCGCTGTGGGAGGTGACGTGGTCGCTGGGGGAGGTGACGTGGGTGACGGCGCAGGGGGCGTGGAACGACCCGGCGCCAGGCGAACGTCGCGCGGGCGCGATCGCGCCGCCCCGTTCGCAGGGACAGTTCCCGGCGGTGGGAGGCGACCCCAGCGGCGCTCGCGAGAAGAGCGCAGCGAGCAGCGCCGCGCGGGTGCCGGGCCCTCGGCACTTGTCAGTGCTTTGGCCCATTGCCCGCGGCCGCGCGATGATCGCCGCATGATCGAAGGGCACTTCATCGCCATCGAGGGCATCGACGGCGCCGGAACCACCACCCAGGCCGCCCGCCTCGCCGCGGCGCTGCGCAAGAAGGGGCTCCCGGTGCGCACGACGCACGAGCCCACCGACGGCCCGGTGGGGTCGCTCATCCGCCAGGTGCTCAACGGCCGCGTGGTGGTGGGCGGGCCCGCGGGCTCGACCTCGCTGGGCTGGTCGACCCTCGCCCTGCTCTTCGCCGCCGACCGCCTCGACCACCTCCAGGCCGAGGTCATCCCCAACCTCATGGACGGCGTCACCGTCATCACCGACCGCTACGACGCCTCCAGCATCGCCTACCAGGGCGTGGTCAGCGGCGACGAGGCCGTCAGCGCGTGGATCCGCACCATCAACGGCCGCGCCCGCCGCCCCGACCTCACCCTCGTGCTCGACGTCTCCGCCGAGACCGCCACCGAGCGCCGCCGCCTCCGCGGCAACGTGCCCGACCTCTACGAGGAGGACGAGCTACAGCGCCGCCTCGCGCGCTTCTACGAGACCATCGAGCGCTACCTGCCCGGCGACCGCGTGCTGCACCTCGACGGCAACGCCGACGCCGACGCCGTGCACGCCCAGGTGCTCGCCGCCGTGGAGGCGCTCCGTGCGGAGGGTTGAACTCCTCGCCCTCGCGGTCCTCGCGGGCTGCGCCGCGCGGCGCGTCGCGGACGTCTCGCCCGACGAGATCAACTGGTCGGAGGCGACGCGCGTCCCGACGGCGCCCGCGCCCGAGCCCGCCGAGGTCGAAGAGACCACGCCCGCCGTGCTCACCCGGCAGGTGCTGGTCGACGCGTCGAGCCGGGGGCTCGGGCGCTTCCTCGCCGAGGTCGACGTCTCGCCCGTGGTCGAGGGCGGTCGCTTCGTGGGCTTCCGGCTCAACAGCGCGCGGCACCTGCGCCGGTGGCGGCGCGCGGGCGCCGACCTGCGCCCCGGCGACGTGATCACCCGCGTCAACGACCAGCCCATCGACCGGCCCGAGCGCGCCGTCGGCTGCCTCGCCGCCCTGCGCGAAGCGAGCGAGCTGCGCGTCGACCTCCTGCGCCGCGGCGAGCCCGTGCACGTGCGCGTGGCCGTCGCCGCGGAGGTCAGGTCAGCGCCGTGACCCGCACCCCGACCTGACCGTCGACGTCGACGAGCTCGCCGCGCGCCACCACGCGGCCGCCCGCGCGCAGCACCACGGCGTCGCCGAGGCGCTGCGGAAACTCCACCACCGCGCCGACGCCCCACGCCGCGACCGCGTCGAGGGGCGCCGTGGTCGCGGCGATCTCCACGCTGACGTCGACGTGCAGGCCGCGGAGGACTTCGGTCGGATCGCTCATGACGGGGCTCCAGGGGCCGCGCAGCGGGGCGGCGACGGTGACGCGCGCGGCGTCGGTGATCGTGGCGTCGAGGCGCAGCG
>JAQBQI010000422.1 GCA_028287085.1 Myxococcaceae bacterium | reverse complement strand
GCGGCCGAGCACCCGCACGCGCGCCCGCAGCTCGGCGACCGCGAAGGGCTTCGGGAGGAAATCGTCGGCGCCCGACTCCAGGCCCTCGACCCGACGCGCGACCGCCCCCTGCGCCGTCAGCATCAGGATCGGCACCCGCTCGCCCTCGGCGCGCAGGGCGCGGCAGAGGTCCATGCCCGAGCCGTCGGGCAGGCCGAGGTCGAGCACCACGACCTCGGGGGTGGCGTCGGCCAGCGCGGCGCGCGCCCCGGCGACGGTCGCGACCGCCGTCACGGCGTGCCCGTCGCGGGTCAGCGCGCGGGTCACCAGGTCTCGGAGCTCGGGGTTGTCGTCGACCAGCAGGACCCGCACGGCGCCGCGCAGTAGAGCACACGCGCCGGGTCGGTCGCCGCCCGCTCAGTCCGGCGCGGCCGGCAGCACCAGCCGGAAGGTGCTCCCGACGCCCACCTCGCTCGCCACCTCGATGCGCCCGCCGTGGGCCTCGACGATCATCCGCGAGATGTACAGCCCGAGCCCGAGGCCGCCCGCGTGCGCCTTGCCCGTGTCGGTGCGGTAGTAGCGCTCGAAGAGCCGCGCCGCGCTTTCGGGCGCGATGCCGATGCCCCGGTCGCTGACCGCGAGCGCGACCTCCGCGCCGTCGCGGCCGATGCGCACGGTCACCGGCGCGTCGGAAGCCGAGTACTTGAGCGCGTTGGTCAGCAGGTTGGCGACGACGCGCTCGAGGCGGGTCGCGTCGGCCAGCACCACGCAGTCGGGGCAGTCGTCGACCTCGACCGAGACCCGCCCGGCGCGCTCGTCCTCCATGCTCTCGACCGCCCCCGCGACGATCGCCCGCAGCGCGCAGGGCGCCCGGCGCAGCGCGATCCCGTGGGCCTCGAAGCTCGTCGCCTCGGTGAGCTCGGCGAGCATCGCGCGCATGCGGTTGACGTTGCGCTCGGCCCGCTCGACCACCGTCACGTCGCCCGGCGTGACCCGCCCCACCGCGATCGAGCGCTTCAGCAGCGCGACGCCCATCGTGACGCTGCTCAGCGGGTTGGCGAGGTCGTGCGAGATGAGCCCGAGAAACTCCTCGCGCTGCCCCTCCAGGCGCCGCAGCTCGGTCACGTCGCGGAACACCACGATCGCCAGCGAGACCGCCCCCAGCTCATCGCGCACGCAGGTGCCGGTGGTCAGCAGGTGCCGCCGGTCGCCGCCCGCGCGTTCGAGCGCCACCGCGTAGTCGAAGAACTCCTCGCCGCGCAGCGCGCGCCCGATGGGCCGGGCCCCGGCGTCGAGCACGCGGCCTGCCGGGTGGCGGAAGTCGCGCGCCTCCAGCGCCCCGACGGTGTCGGGCACCGCGTCGTCCACCCCGAGGATGCGGCGCGCCGCGGCGTTGATCATCTGCAGGGCTCCGCCGGGGTCGGCCACGATGACGCCCTCGCTGAGGTTCGCGATCAGCTCGTTGAGCTGCGCGCGGTGCCCCCGCTCGGCCTCGGCGTGCGCCTGCTCGCGCAGGCTGCTCAGCACCAGCTGCTCGTTGAGCCGGCGGTACACCGCCTCCTGCTCGAGCTTCGCCGCGCGGCGGCCGACCGCGCGCCGCAGGCACCAGAGCACCGCGTCGTAGTCGAGCGGCTTGAGCAGGTAGTCCTCGGCCCCCGCGCGCAGGCTCTCGATCACCGTCTGCATGTCGGACACGCCGGTCATCACGATCACCGGCAGCTCCGGGTCGATCGCGTGCAGTTGCATGCACAGCTCCACGCCGTTCATCGCCGACATCTGCAGGTCGGTGATCACCACGTCGGGCAGCACGCGGCGCGCCTCGACGAGCGCCGCGGCCCCGTCGCAGGCCGTCGCGGTCACGAAGCCGTCGCCGGCCAGCAGCCGCTCGAGAGCGCCGCGCGAGGACTCGTCGTCGTCCACCACCAGCACGCGAGCCGGTCCCAGCGTCGCGCCGGGATCGCTGCGCCGCGCCACCCTGAGGGCTCGACTGATGGGAAGGTCCGACAAGGTGCGCCACCCATGCACTGAATGTCCGGCCGGCGCCATCCCCGTGAATGGATGCGCGAACGCAACGCACGTCCCGAGCCGTCGTCCGGCGCACGGAGCGCTTGACATCGTCGAAGCCGAGGCGCGCTATGACCCCGAACGGGGCTCGCCTCGTCGCCTCGCGCCCGCCACGCCCTGATGCCCACCCCATGAGTAACGCCGAGTACGCCGAGGCCGCGAGCCGCCTGCTCGACGTGGGCCTCGAGGGCGCGGCGACCGCGCGCGTCTGTCAGGACCTCGTCGAGTTTCTCTCGCACTTCATCGGCGACTCGGGCTCGGGGGCGCTCTTCGAACGCAGCCTCCTGCTCACCCGCCGCGAGCACCCCTGGCTCGCCGCGCCGGGCGAAGCGCCCGTCTGGGCCCGCCTCGGCGCCTCGCTCGACGACCACGCGCCCGCGGCCTACGCGGCCGCGCACGCGCTCGTCGCCACCTACATTCGGCTGTTCGCGACCTTCGTCGGGACCAGCCTCGCCTTCGAGATCCTGCACCAGCATCGGCCCGGGGCCTTCCCCCTCGCCGCTCCCGAGGAGTCGGTATGAAGGGTCGAGTACAGATCGCGCGCCTCCGTTCGGGCGTCGAGGGCCTCGACGAGGTCCTCGGCGGCGGCTTCCCCGAGTTCTCCTTCAACCTCATCGCGGGCGGGCCCGGCTGCGGCAAGACCACCCTCGCGCACCAGCTCATGTTCGCCTGCGCGACCCCCGAGCGGCCGGCGCTCTACGTCTCCATCCTGGGCGAGCCGCCGCTGAAGATGCTGCGCTACCAGCAGCAGTTCAGCTTCTTCGACGAGACCCGCGTCGGGCGCTCGGTGCGCTTCCTCCACCTCGGCGCCGAGGTGCTCGAGGGCGGCCTCGAGCGCGTGCTCGCGCGCATCGTCGCCGAGGTCGAGAGCACCAGCCCCAGGCTCGTCTTCGTCGACTCCTTCCGCGCCGTCAGCCGGCAGACGGTCGCGCCCGGCGAGGTCGACCTCCAGTACTTCGTGCAGCGCCTCAGCCTGCACCTCGCGAGCTGGGAGGCGACCACCTTCCTCATCGGCGAGTACCTCGACCACGAGGCCGACAACAACTCGATCTTCACCGTCGCCGACGGCATCGTCTGGCTCCACCAGACGCTCAACCGCAGCTCGGTGGTGCGGCGCGCGCACGTGCTGAAGATGCGCGGCCAGAAGCAGATCCCCGGGCTGCACAACTTCCGCATCGACGCCGACGGGCTCCGCGTCTACCCCCGCATCATCGAGTCCGCCGCGCCGGCCGTGGAGCACCCCACCCAGCCGGCCGAACGTCGCGCGACGGGGGTCGCCGGCCTCGACGAGATGCTCGGCGGGGGCATCCCGAGCGGCTACTCGACCCTGGTCGTCGGGCCCTCCGGCTCGGGCAAGACCATGCTCTCGACGCAGTTCATCCTCGAGGGCATCCGGCGGGGCGAGCCCGGCGTCATCGCCGTCTTCGAGAAGCGCCCCGAGGAGTACCTGCAGACGCTCCCGCAGGGGAAGCAGGTGCGCGACTTCGTGGCCGAGGGCAGCCTGCGGATGATGTACCTCCGCCCCCTCGACCTCTCCGTCGAGGAGACGATGTCGGAGATCCGCGAGAAGGTCATCGAGATCGGCGCCAAGCGCATCGCCATCGACTCGCTCTCGGGCTTCGAGCTCGCCCTCGCCCCCACCTTCCGCGAGGACTTCCGCGAGTCGCTCTACCGCATGGTCGGCGCCTTCACCGAGCTCGGCGTCACCGTGGTGATGACCGCCCAGATCGTCGACTCGTACACCGAGCTGCGGCTGAGCCCCTACGGCATCTCCTTCCTCACCGACGCCATCGTGCTGCAGCGCTACGTCGACTCGGGCGACCGGCTCACCCGGGTCATGGGCGTGGTCAAGATGCGCGGCTGCGCGCACAGCAACGCGCTGCGCACCTACGTGATCGACGCCGACGGCATCCAGCTGGGCGAGGCCCTCCCCCCCGACGCCGCCCGCGCCCTGCCCCCGCGCGGCGACCTCGCGTGAGCGCCGGCCCCGGTAGGCCCCGGAGCGCCGAAATCCGAGACGAATCGCACCAGGGGCGGGGCAAGCCGCCACGCCCGTCGGGGCTAGAACCAGAGCTTCCGGCAGGGATTCTCGCGCGGCTCACCTCGTGCTCAGCACCCGGGGACGCCGCGTGAGGAATCCATGCAACCGTCTCTTGCTTTCGCCCTGTTGAACCCGCCACCGCCCGCCGCAAGCCCCACCCACGGCGCGTCGGCTGGCGCTCGTCGAGCGGTCCTTTGATCCACCCGACGCCCGGCGGCCCTCACGGCGCGGGCGCGTCCGTCCCCGACGCGGTCGTCCGCGAGCGCGACGCCGCCGAGCGCCTGCGCAAGCGCCTCCAGCTCACCACCGAGGTCACCCAGATCGGCTGCTGGGACTTCGACCCCGCCACCGGCGCGGTCGACACCGACGCGCGGGCGCGCGCCCTGCTGGGCCTCGACGGCGCGCCGCCCGCGACGCTCGCCGCGCTCACCGCGGGGCTGCACCCCGAC
>JAQBQI010000411.1 GCA_028287085.1 Myxococcaceae bacterium | reverse complement strand
GACGCCGCCGAGGCGGGCCCCGACGCGCGCCCCGACGCGCGCCCCGACGCGCCGGTCGCCGTCGACGCGCCCGCCGATGTTCCGGTCGACCGCCCCGCGGTCGACGTCGGCAGCGGCACCTGCGCCGAGGGTACCACGCGCCCCTGCTACACGGGGCTCGCCGCGACCCGCGGGGTGGGGCTCTGCGCCGACGGCTTCCAGCGCTGCGTGGGCGGGCGCTGGGGGGTCGAGTGCAACGGCGAGCTGCGGCCCCAGACGGAGACCTGCAACACCATCGACGACGACTGCGACGGGGTGGTCGACAACATCACGACGATCCCCTGCTACACGGGCCCGCCGGGCACGCGGGACGTCGGCATCTGCCACGGCGGCATGCAGCGCTGCGAGGGGGCGATGACCCCGCGGTGCATCGGCCAGGTGGTGCCCGAGACCCGCGAGGTGTGCGCCAACGGGCGCGACGACAACTGCAACAACATGGTCGACGAGGCCGCCTGCTTCTGACGGCGCCGACCATTCCCCGACCCCCACGAGCGGAGAGCGAGACCCCCATGAGCCGAGCGACGAACGAGAAGGTCATCATCACCTGCGCGATGAGCGGCGTGGTCACGACGCGGGCGCAGTGCGAAGCGATCCCGTACACGGTGGCGGAGTTCGCCGCCGAGGCGAAGCGCGCCTACGACGCCGGCGCCTCGGTGCTGCACATCCACGCGCGCGACGACGACGGGGCGCCCGACTACACGGCGGCGCGCTACCGGGCCATCGGCGACGCCATCCGCGGGCAGTGTCCGATCATCCTGAACTTCTCCACCGGCACCATCGACCCGGAGGGCCGCAAGGCGCCCCACGTCACCGACTACAAGCCCGAGATCGCGGCCCTCAACATGGGCTCGATGAACTACGCGAAGTACAACCCGAAGAAGAAGGCCTGGGTCTTCAACTTCGTCTTCGAGAACAGCTTCGACTACATCGCCGACCTGCTCACGAAGATGAACGCCGCCGGCGTGAAGCCCGAGCTCGAGTGCTTCGACACCGGCCACGTGTGCTCCGCCGAGCCGCTCATCGAGATGGGACTGCTCAAGCCGCCGCTCGATTTCTCCCTCGTGATGGGCGTCGTCGGGGGCGTGAAGGCCAGCGCGAAGCACCTCGCGTTCATGGCCGACCAGGTTCCCCCGGGGTCGACCTGGAAGGTCGTCGGCATCTCGCGCGAGCAGTGGTCGCTCTGCGCCGCGGCGCTCACCCTCGGCGGCAACATCCGCGTCGGCCTCGAGGACAACTTCTACCTGCCCGACGGGACCATGGCCCGCTCCAACGGCGAGCTCGTCGCCAAGGCCGCGCAGATGACCCGCGACATCGGCCGCCCAGTCGCGACCGTCGACGAGGCGCGCGCGATGCTGGGGCTCGCGCGGTGAGCTTTCGTACGCTCACGTACGAGACGCGCGCGGTCGAGGGCGGCGCCGTCGCGACGGTCACGCTCAACGTGCCCGACAAGCGCAACGCCATCGGCCCCGAGATGGCCAACGAGCTGCTGCACGCGCTCGCGCGCGCGGCCGACGACGGCGAGGTGCGGGCGCTGGTGCTCACCGGCGCGGGCGGGCACTTCTGCGCGGGCGGCAACATCGGGCAGATGTCCGGCGGCGACGGCGCGCTCGACTTCAAGGGCGACTACGCCGACCTGCTGCTGGCGATGGTGCGCTCGCCGAAGCCCATCGTGGCGAAGGTGCGCGGCTACGCCATGGGCGGCGGGCTCGGGCTGGCGGCGGCGTCGCACTTCGCGCTCGCGGCCGACGACGCCGTGCTCGGCACGCCGGAGATCCACCGCGGGCTCTTCCCGATGATGATCATGGCGGTGCTGTCGCGGGTGGTTCCGCGGCGGCAGCTGCTGGAGATGATGCTGTTGGGGGAGAAGCTCACCGCGGCCGACGGGGTGCGGCTGGGGTTGCTCAACCGCGCGCTGCCGGGCGCGGAGCTCGACGCCGCCGTCGACGCGCTGGCCGGGGCGCTCGCGACGCGCTCGCCGACGGCGATGCGCCGCGGGTTGCGCGCGTGGGCGCGGCAGGGCGACATGGCGATGGAGCACTCGCTGCCGATGCTGCGCGACGCGCTCGCCGAGCTGTTGGGGACGGAGGATGCGCAGGAGGGCATCGCGGCCTTCCTGCAGAAGCGCAAGGCGGCCTGGACCGGCCGCTAGCGCGAGGCGAGCGGGCGGCGGGTCACTTGCCGGTGAGGTCGTGGTCGGCGATCCACTTCGAGATGAAGGTCGCGTTCTTGTCGTAGGCGTCGCGGAGCTGCTTCTCGGCGGTCGACTCGAGCAGTCCGCCGACGAGCATGACCTTCGCCTCGACGGTGAAGTCGACGGTGCGGCGGCAGCGGTCGGCGCCCACCGGCGCGATGGTCATCACGCCGTTGGTGAGCAGCTTGTCGGGCATCGTGCTCGGGATGCCCTTGAAGGCCGACCTCCCGGTCTTCTTGTCCCAGGTCGTCTCTTCTGTGTACTTGAAGTTCGAGCCGAGCACCTTCTGCACGGCGGCCGGCACGTCCATCTTCGGGGTCGCCACGGTGCGGCGGAAGGTCTCCGTCTCCGAGTCGCGCAGCTCGAGCACGGTGTAGTCGGGGAAGTGCAGCGCGCCCTTGTAGAGGGCGTCGTTGACCTCGCGGTCGAAGTTGAGCTTCCAGTACGTCGCCGGGGTGCACGCAAACTCGTGGGACACGCTGAACTTGTTCATCGTCGGCTCTCCTCCTCCGTTCGAACGGAGGTGGCCGAATATCGCGACGCCCGCGCGTTTGTCGACTCCCCTCCCGGGCGTTCAGCGCCGGGGGGCGGGGGGCGGCGTGGGCTCCTCCTGCGGGCGCATCGCGAGGGTCACGGCGAGGCGGGCGCGCTGCCCCGTCGCGCGAAACTGCGCCGCGCGCAGCAGGTTGAGGTGGCACTCGCCGCTGGCCCGCACGGGCTCGTCGAGCGGGCCGAGCGAGACGTCGCCGACCACGCCGTCGTGGCCCACGGTGATCGTGAAGCGGGCCGAGCCCTCGGCGCGGCGGGTGGCGCGCTCGCGCAGCAGCGGCGCGTAGCAGTTGAGGTGGTCGGCGGTGTGGAGCGACAGCACCGCGGCGGCCTCGTCGGCGGTGAGGCTGCCCGACCCGGCGCGCACGAGCGCGGCGACGCTCTCCTGGCCGGGCACGCGCATGCGCGGGAAGAGCACCACCTCGGGGATGGTGAGCTCGAGCACGGGGTTCTCGAAGACCAGCGGGAAGCTCACCCGCAGCGGGTGCTGGATGCCGTCGATGCGCAGCGGCCGCACGATGGCCAGCACGCACTCGCGGGTCTGGCGCAGCGCGGGCGCGTCGGTCTCGGCGGCCGCGTCGAAGACGTGCCCGCTCGTCTCGACGACGAAGCTCAGGTCGACCCGGCCCGCGGCGTCGGGCGAGGCCGGCAGCACCCGCTCGTAGCACTCGCGGATGGCGTCGCGGTGGCGCAGCACCGCCGCGCGCACGCGCCCGTCGGGGCGGTCGGTGTCGACGCCCTGCGCCGCGGCCGGCGCCCCGCCGCGGCGGATGCGCTCGGGCGCGAGGTCGAGCGCGTTGGGGGCCTCGGTGGGAGGGTTGGGCGGCAGCGTGGGGGGGCCGCTCTTACAAGCCGCGGTAAGCGCGGCGACCAGGACGAGTCGCGCAGGGAGGTTCCCGACCATAGGAGGCGGGAGTGTACTGGAGGCCGCCGCGCGGACGTCGAATTGATTACGCGCCGACGCGCTTGGCCTTGCGCTTGATCTTCTCGATGAGCGTCGTGCGATTGATGCGGAGCACCTGGGCGGCGCGGTTGCGGTTGCCGCCCGTCCGGTCGAGGGCCTGGCGGATGAGGCTGCTCTCGAAGGCATCGACGGCGGCGGCGAGGTCGAGCCCGTCCTCGGGCAGCACCGGCGGGGGGAAGGGCGAGGGCGGGTCGTCGGCGAGCGCCTCCTCGTGCATCACCTCGCGCAGCAGCGGGCCCACGCTCGACGCGCCCGACGGGATCACCCCGAGCACCGACGGGATGGGCGTCGGCGTCGGGACGAGCCGCTGGACGGAGCCCGCCTCCGGGTCGCGCACGCGGGGCGGCAGGTCGGTGAGGGTGACGAGGCTGGTCGGGGCGAGCAGCACCGCGCGCTCGATGACGTTCTCGAGCTGGCGGATGTTGCCCGGCCACGGGTACTCGGCGAGGGCGCGCACGGCCGCCGGCTCGATGCCCGTCGGGGTGGTGCGCCCGTTGCGCGCGGTCACCATGCGGAGGAAGTGCATCGCGAGGAGCTCGATGTCCTCCGCGCGGTCGCGCAGCGGCGGCAGGTGCACGTGCACGACGTTGATGCGGTAGTAGAGGTCCTCGCGGAAGCGGCCGGCGGCGACCTCGGCCTCGAGGTTGCGGTTGGTGGTGGCCACCACGCGGATGTCGCAGCGCACGGTCTTGGTGTCGCCGACCGGGATGTACTCCCGCTGCTGCAACAGCCGCAGGAACTTCACCTGCATCAGCAGCGGCAGCTCGCCGACCTCGTCGAGGAAGAGGGTGCCGCCCTCGGCCGCCGCGACGAAGCCCTGGCTCGCGGAGACGGCGCCCGTGTACGCGCCGCGCACGTGCCCGAAGAGCTGGGCCTCGATGAGGTGCTCGGGGATGGCGCCGCAATTGACGGTGACCACCGGGCCCTTGGCGCGCTGCGAGGCGTCGTGGAGCACCGCGACGACGAGCTCCTTGCCGGTGCCGTTCTCCCCCGTGATGAGCACGGTGCAGTTCGACGAGGCGACCCGCTCGACGGTGTGGACGATCTCCCGGATGCTCGGGTGCTGGCCGACGATCTTCCCCTGGCTCGTCATCCGCAGCGTCGAACGAGCGCTCTCGTTCCGATCGGCGCTGACGATGGGCTCGGGCGGAGACGAGTCCGTCATTCAGAGACGGAGAAGGCGACAGCGTAGGGGCGTTGTCAATGATCGCCCGTGGCGGGCGCGTGACGGGTTCACGGCGCGCGCTCGAAGCGCCAGCGCCCGCCGGCCTCGGCCGCGACGTCGCTCTCGCGGTACGGCACGGCGTGCACCCGGTTGGTGCGCCACAGCTCGGCCTCGTCGCGGAAGTGCGGCGACGCGCGGTCGATCGACTGCCCGCCGGGGAGGGCGTTGAAGGCGCGCGGCCCCTCCGGGCCAAGCTCGACCGTGAAGCGCTGCGAGGCGCCGCTGCCGTAGCCGTAGTTGCTGCCGCCGAGGCCGGGGCCCGACGCGTCGACGACGTCGATGCCGCCCGGCCGCGGGAAGCCGTTGGGGAAGGTCGCGTCGCCCGTCGGCGGGATCGACAGCACGCTGTCGGTGCCGGGGATGAGCGAGGTGAAGCGCACCGTGTGCAGGTTGCCCCAGAGCCAGCGCGTGACGTCCTCGGACATCGTGAGCCGTTGCAGGTCGGTCATCGCCGCGTCGAGCGCGCGCAGCACGATGAGGTCGCGCGTCTCGGTGACGTCGGCGGTGCCGAGGTCGTCCCAGAGCACGCTCTCGCCGTCGGCCGCGCGGGCGTGCAGCTCGGCGGGGTGCTCGAGCAGGTGCAGCGCCGCGCGGATGGAGTCGAAGCCCCCGACGCGCAGCGCCGCCGTCTCGTCGCCGAAGGTGCCGCGCAGCAGCCGCGACATCCACCCATGGAAGATCGACGTGGCGACCGCGTCGCGCTTCTGGGCGTCCGTGGCGTCGGCCTCGACGCCCGACGCGCCGTCGAGCGACCACGCCTGCACGCGGGCGGCGGCGTCGCGCAGCAGCGCGGCGCGCGGGCGCAGGGTGACCGCGAGGGCGGCGATGGCGGGGTGGGTGCCGGGGGTGGTCCACTCGGCCTCGAGCAGCGCGAAGGCCCGCATCAGGAAGGGCCGGAAGCGCTGGCCCGCGAGCACGGTGTGGTCGCCTTGCACCGACTGCATGTCCTCGACGGTGACCTGGGTGCCGGCCATCTGGAGGCGCTCGGTGATGCGCTGCGCGCGCCAGCCCGAGGCGTAGCCGCAGCCGAGGTACACGGTCGCGTCGAAGGGGTTGTTGTCGGCGGTCTGGCCGGTCTGGTCGTTGTTGCCGCTGACGATGTACGGGCGCGTCGCGCTGCCCACCGCCTGCGGAATCCCGGCGCTCGGGACGGTGCCGTTCCACTCGGCCTCGCCGGTGCCCGGGAGCACGGTGCAGGGGTTGGTTCCGTCGAGGTTGTCGGTGCGCCAGGTGAGGGCGCCGGCGGCGCGCGTCGGGATGACCGCGTGCGAGGCGTAGCCCGTGTTGCCGTCGGCGTCGGCGAAGACGAAGTTCTGCGCGCCGACGCCGAAGCCCTCGACCGCGGCGCGGGCCTCGGCGACGTTGCGCGCGTACGAGAGCGCGAGGAAGGTGCTGAACTCGTCCGTCGCCTGGTGGCCCGTCCAGCGGATCGACAGCGCGCGGTTGGCGGTGCGCCGCACGATGCGCCCGTTGGCGATCTCGGGGACGATCGGTCCGTGGTGGGGCACCACCTCGATGCGCGCCTCGACGTTGCCGCCCGCGCCGTCGGGCACCTGCTCGGTGACGATCTGGATGGGCACCTGCGCGCCGTTGAAGAGCACCGTGTCGGGGGCGCCGCCGACGCCCGGGGTGATGGTCTCCTGGTAGACGTCGGTGACGTCGTAGTAGGCGGTGGTGACGCCCCAGGCGACGCGCTGGTTGAAGCCGATGACCACGCCGGGGACGCCCGGGAAGGTGGTCCCCGCGACGTCGACGGCGTCGGGGCCGCCGGTGACGGTGAGGTGCGTGCCCCACCAGATGGCGGGCGCGCGCAGGGCGAGGTGCGGGTCGTTCGAGACGATGGCGTGTCGGTTGCGGGTGATGCCCGGCGTGACGACCCAGTTGTTGCTGCCGCGGCTCTCGTCGCCCCACACCGAGAAGCCGTCGCGCACGTGGCGGAAGAAGGGCGCCACGCGGTCGTAGAGCCCGCGGGAGAGCTGCGGGCGGCGGGTCCCGGGGTCGAAGACCTGGGCCATGCCGGCGCGGGCCGGGGCGAAGTCGGGCACCACGGCGGCGTCGGAGGGCGGGCGCCACACGAGGACGTCGTAGGCCATGGCGCGGCGGGCGTAGCGGGCGGGCTCGGCGGCCTGGTCGGCGCCGCCGAAGGTCGTGCGAATGGCGTCGATGAGCTGCGAGTTGGCGATCTCGGTGTCGGCCGAATACGAGAGCGAATAGGACTGATAGCGGCCGATGACGAGGGAGTCGATCTCGGTCCAGTCGGGGGTGGTGGCGCCGACGACGAGCTCGGTGCCCGGCGGGGCCTCGGCGGTGCCGGCGCGCACCTCGCGGAGGTACTGGTTGACGCCCGCGCTGAAGGCGGTGAGGGCGACGCGGGTGCGCGCGGCGTTGGGGTCGGCCTGGATGCGCGTCCACATGCCGACGGCGGCGCGGCGCAGGCCGATGACGCGGAAGGCGAGGTCCTGCCCGATGGCGTCGCGGGAGACGACGCCGAAGGCCTCGCCGAGGGTGCCCGAGCCGAGGCGGCGGAGGATGTCCATCTGGGCCATGCGCTCGCGGGCCTGGAGGTAGCCCTGGACGTACACGGCGTCGCGCAGGGTGGAGGCGCGCACGTGCGACCAGCCGTGGGCGTCGGTGGCGACGTCGACGGGGCCGTCGAGGTTGGGCAGCCGGGTGGTCTGGCGGACGGGGAGCGACGCGACGGTGCCGGCGGCGACGGGGGGCGTGGCGTCGTCCGAGCAGGAGGAGAGGGCGAGGAGACCGACGAAGGCCGTGGTGCGTCGCATGGCGCGCATCGAAGCACGCGGGGGCAGCGGGGTTCAACCGCGGAGGAGGCGGGGATGCGCCGGCTACGGGGTCAGCGCGCAGCGGTCGGCGCGGAAGCCGGCGGGCGTTCCGAAGTAGCGGGCGAGCGGGCGGCTGGCGGCGTCCAGCAGCGTGAGGTCGGTGAGGCCGTCGCCGTCGTTGTCCGCGACGGACAACGATGGCGCCTTCTGTATGGCAGACGCCGTACCGCAGGCCGGGAGCGGCGTGTAGATCCGCGGCGACGACCCCACTACGAGGCGCGAGGTCGGAATCGAATCGAGCCCGGGGAATTCAGAATCACGGCGGAGGAACAGGACGTCCGATCGGCCGTCGCCGTCGATGTCGCCGATGGCTGCCAGCTCCGAATGGATTCCCCCCCCGACCGATGTCTCCGTGAAGCGGTCTGACGAGAGCGCGAGGTAATGGTCAAGGAATCCGTTACCATCCCTCCGCAGGGCGAAGTCGGACAGGCCGTCACCCTCGACGTCTCCGAGAGGGATGACGTACAGATCGGCATATCCGGCATTCAGGTCGACCGCTGTGATTCCGGTGAGATCCATCCATCGCGTCGACCGCGGACCCCGGGGACCACCGCGAAACCACCCCGCTCGGTAGGTCACGCCCACTCGGTCGCGACGGTGCCCCGAGACGCCGAGAAGGTCGCCGTAGCCGTCGCCATCCAGGTCCCCTGCGAACGAGAGGCGCAGAAAGTAGTTCGATAGGGCCATGTCCACCTCGTCCCGCCAATAGTCTGGACGCCAGCCCAGACCCGTCGAGGACACCACAACGTCTTCTCCGCCCGACCAGTCCGCTGCCCCGTCTCCGTCGACGTCGGGGATGAGCGACCACGCCGTGTCGTACGTCGCTTCGGTCGTGGGCGAACGAAAGAGCCAGGTCGCACTGAAGCCCGACGAGAGCCGATCTCCCGCCCTCCCTCGCAGTCGCCAGTAGTGCACTCCCGTCGCCAGCGGCGTCGACGGCCGGTACGACTCGCCAAACACGTCCACCGCGAGCTCGACGCGGGAGCAGGCCCGGTCGGCGCAGACCTCCAGCCTCGCGCTACTGACGTCCATGGGAAGGTGCCACTCGAAGGTCGGCCGACGTGACGTGGTGGAGGTCACGGACTGCGGCCGCCACGGGCGCGGCGGCAGGAGCGGGCACCGACCATCGAGGTTCGTCGTGAGCTCCGTCTCACAGCCGTTGCCGGGGATTCTGTCGCAGTCTCCCAGACCGCTCAGGCAGACCAGGCCACAGCGGACGCCATCGCAGGTAGCAAGCATTCCGGGACGCTCGGGGCAGCGGTTACCGCACCGACCACACGACGACGTCGAGCCCAGATGCGACTCGCAGGAGTGCCCCGGGTAGCGGTCGCAGTCCGCGTAGCCAGGTGGGCAGGGCGGAACGGCGTCGACGTCGACTGCGGCGTCGGTCGCGGGCCGCGCCGCATCGCTCACGGTGGCGGCGTCGGAGCACCCGATGATCGCAACCGCGAAGACCACCCCCCACGCCTTCATCTCGTGATGGTGTCGACCGACCTCGACCACGTCAATGCAGCGGCGGGCTCAACCCGCATCCACCCGTCTCCCCACCGTCCGGTGACGCCCTCCCACGCGTCGCACCGCGTCACCCAACCCTCTGGTGACGCCCTCTCACGCGTCGCACCCCGTCGCCCGACCCACTGAAGACCCGATTCCACCACCGCGCCCGGTGATACCGTCGCTCCCGTGACGACTGCGCACGTCGCGCAGCCCCGCCACCGAAGGGACCACGCTACCCCCCAATGGGCTATCGCAAGTTCACCGAACGCACCACGCTCACCGACGCCCGCGAGAGCACCGAGTACACGGTCGAGGCCCTCGACGCCTATCCCGACAAGCCCGTGCAGTCCCTCGCCAGACCGCTTGATCCGTTGCTGACCTCGCTCGACACCCTCGAAGCCGCGCGGCGCAAGGCCCGGCGCCAGCTCATTCGCGCCAACGCCCGCGTCCGCACCTGGGACGGCGTCAGCGACGACCTCGTGCGCGACCTCGTCAAGGACGTCCTCGGCGCCGTGCGGCAGGACCGCGCCGCCCCGCTCTTCACTGCCATCTTCAACTCGACCCCCTCCGAGATCGTCGCCCTGACCCTCGCGCCCGAGGTCGAGGAGTTCGCGCGCATCCTCGAGGTGCTCGCCGCGAAGTCCACCCCCGCCGAGCTCCGCAAGGCCTGGACCCCGAAGCTCTCCCACGCCCTCGAGAGCAGCCGCGCCGCGCTGCTCCTGCGCAAGACCGCGATCGCCGCGCTGGCCGAGGCCGAGGCCGACGTCGTCCGGGCCATCGAGCGGCTCGACCGCGCCCGCCGCGGCGCCGACGGCGCGCTCACCTCCTACGCCGCCGAGAAGGCGCTCCCCGCCGACTTCAACGACCGCTTCTTCCCGGCGACCTCGGGCGGCACGAAGAAGTCCGCCGCCCCCGCGCCCGCCCCCGACAAGCCCGTCCCGGCGTAGCCCCCGCTACGTCGCCGCGGCC
>JAQBQI010000397.1 GCA_028287085.1 Myxococcaceae bacterium | reverse complement strand
CGGGCTGCGCCCGGGCGGCCGGAGCGGCGACGCCGAGCGCGGCGACGGCGGCGTAAAAACCGATCGACCCTCGGTGCGAGCGCGCGCTCACGTCGACCTCCGCGCGGTGCGCGCGCGGGCCTCGGCGACGACGCGGGAGAGGCGGTCGAGGTTGGCGCGGTCGGCCCGCGCCGCGAGCTCGACGAAGGCAGCGATGACCCCCTCGGCCGCGGCGCCCCGGAGGTCGCCCGCCGCGTCGGCGATCGCCCGCGCGCGGAAGGCCTCCATCGTCACCGCCGGGGCGTAGCGGTACGAGTGGCCGACCTTCTCGCGCAGCAGCAGCCCCTTGCGGTGCAGCCGCTCGAGGGTCGACTGCACGGTGTTGTGCGCGATGTCCCGGGCCTCGGGCAGCGACTCGTGCACCGCCTTCGTGTCGGCGGCGCCGCGCGCCCACAGGTGCCGGAGCACCGCGGATTCGAGCTCGCCGAGCCGGGGGAGGGCGTCCATCACGGGCACCCTAGGACGGCCAAACACCGATCGTCAATCGGTGTCGCTCCCTCCGCCCGCGGCGCTATAACCGCGAGGCACGTCGATGACCCACGACCCCCACGACCACGGCCACGACGCCCACGACCACGGCCACGACGCCCACGACCACGGGCACCACCATCACGTCCCGGCGACGGGGGCGGCCTTCGCGGTGGGCGTCGGGCTCAACCTCGCCTTCGTCGTCGTCGAGGCCGTCGCCGGGCTGCTCGCGCACTCGGTGGCCCTGGTCGCCGACGCCGCGCACAACCTCGGCGACGTGCTCGGGCTGCTGCTCGCGTGGGGCGCCATGGTGCTCGCGCGCCGCCCCCCGTCGGCGCGGCGCACCTACGGTCTGCAACGCGGGACCATCCTCGCGGCCCTCGCCAACGCGGTGCTGCTGCTGGTCGCGGTCGGGGTGGTGAGCCGCGAGGCGGTGCTGCGGCTGGGCGCGCCGCAGCCCGTGCCGGGGCTGACGGTGATCGCGGTCGCCGCCGCGGGGGTGCTGGTCAACGGCGCCTCGGCGCTGCTCTTCCTGCGCTCGCAGAAGGGTGACGCCAACGCGCGCGGCGCCTTCCTGCACCTCGCGAGCGACGCCCTGGTCTCGCTCGCGGTCGTGGTCGCGGGCCTCGTCATGTGGCGCACCCAGTGGTGGTGGCTCGACCCCGTGATGAGCCTCGTCGTCTCGCTCGTCATCGTGGGCGGAACCTGGTCGCTCCTGCGCGACGCCCTCGACCTCAGCCTCGACGCGGTGCCGCGGCACATCGAGCTGCCCGCGGTGCGCGACTACCTCCTCGCGCGTCCCGGCGTCGCGGGGGTGCACGACCTCCACGTGTGGGCCCTCAGCACCACCGACGTCGCGATGACGGCGCACCTCGTGATGCCCGCGGGCTACGGTACGGCGGCCTTCCAGCGCGGCGTCGTCGACGACCTGCGCGAGCGCTTCGGCATCGGCCACACGACCTTGCAGATCGAGGCGCTCGCGGTCGAGGGCGACGCCGAGGCGCCGGCGTGCCCGCACACCGAGGGCTGCCGCGCGTCGTAGTCCCTCGCCGCAGGGGACTTGAAGTGTTCGGGAGCGCCGCGCTCGTGGGACCGACCGCCAGCGCAAGGCGGGCTCTCAACCCATCAGATCCCCGGTGGAAAGGCAGCAGGCGCCTCGCGGGGTGCTAGCCGCCGTAGGCGTGGCCGAGCAGCTGCTCCATCGTCTGGCCCTCGCAGCTGGCGGCGGTCGAGACGAAGTGGTCGGTGCCCGCGCCGACGCGGCAGCGGTAGAGCGGGACGGTCCCGGCGGCGGCCGCGGTCTCGATGTAGCCGACGGGGCCGAGGGGGCGCAGGCCCTCGCAGCCGGGGTCGCGCGAGAGGAGGTTGTGCTGCCCGACGCGGCACTCGTAGAGCATGACGGCGCCGGGGTGGGCCTCGCGCCAGAGGCGCCAGCTCTGCTCGACGGCGAAGCCGGGCGGCGGGTTGCGCGACGAGGCCCAGTGCCCGCGCGCCGCGAGGTAGCTGCGGCGCAGGCGGGTGTACGGGACGTCCTCGAAGCCGCACGAGAGCATCGGGGGGGAGAGGTCGGCGCGGTTGGCGAGGGCCCACACCGCCCACGCGGGCTTCGGGCTGCCGTCGGGGTTGCGCAAACCGAGGCCGAGCCCCGCGACGAGCTCGTCGGGGTGGTCGGTCATGCGGTGATAGATGTAGCTCTCGATGCCGGGGGTGCCGAGCACGTTGCGCAGCGACTCGCAGACGCCGACGGCCTGCGCGGCGGGCGTGGAGTTGGGCGCGACGGAGTTCACGCCGCTCTCGGTGAGCTGGATCTCCCACGCGCTCGGCGTCGACGGGAAGTTCTGGCGCAGCCAGCCGGTGAGCACGCCGAGCGAGCCGTAGGTCACCTGCGGGTCGTCGTCGGCGGAGAAGGCGGGGCGCAGGAGGTTCGGGGGGTAGGGGTGGAACGCGACCCGCCACGCGCGCGCCCCGACGCGGGCCGCGAAGCCGCGGAGGAAGGTCTCGCCCGAGAGCAGCGGGCTCGCGGCGGCGGGGCGGTCGAAGGTGGTGCCGAAGTGGTGCTCGAGCGAGATGAGCACCTTGGCCGAGGGCTGCTCGGCGACGATCGCGTCGTAGGCGGCGTTGTAGAGGGTGGCGTAGGTGCCGATCCACGCGGTGGGGTCGCAGGCGCCGGCCGAGCCGCCGCACCCGACGTCGAACCAGTCGTTGGAGTTGACCTCGTTCTGGATGACGAAGTCGGCGATGCGCCCGTTGCCGCGGCGGCCGTCGAAGCGGTTGGCGATGAAGCGCGCGAAGCGGGCGTAGTCGGCGGGGTCGTCGGGCGCGCAGAAGCCCTCGAAGCCCGGCGCCGCGGGGGTGCAGTTGCGCGTGGTGCGCGCCCACGCGGGGGTGCCGTAGACGACCGCGGTCACGACGACGCCGCGCCGGGTGTACTCGCGGATGGCGTTGTCGACGTTGCCCTCGACGGTGAAGCAGTGGCCCTCGAAGGCGAGCGCGCCCGCCGCGCAGGGCGGGACCGAGCGGGCGCCCTCCCACTGGTACCAGACGAGGTTCATCGAGACGCCGCCGACGTTGTTGCCGACGACCTCGTCGTACGAGGGCCAGAAGTCGGGCTGGAGCCCCTTGATGCGATAGAGCGAGCGCGTCGGGTACGGCAGCGGTGGCGGGAGCACGTCGACGACGGGCGGCACGTCGACGACGGGGGGCACATCGACGACGGGAGGCAGGTCGATGGCGGGAGGCACATCGATGGCGAGAGGCACATCGACGGCCGGCGGGCGGTCCATTGCGGGGGGTCGATCGGCGGGCGCGTCGCGCGGTGCCACGACGTCGGCCGCGTCGGCGCGCGCGGCGGCGTC
>JAQBQI010000389.1 GCA_028287085.1 Myxococcaceae bacterium | reverse complement strand
GCCGCGGCGGCGGGCTCGGCGGGAGGGTCGGCGGCGGCGCCGGTCTGGGCGCGGGCGGTGGCGGCGCTGAGGCCCAGGGCGAGGCACAGGGCCCCGGTCGCGGCGGAGGGGAGCGGTCGCATGGGGCTCTTAGGGGGCTCCGGTCGAGGCGGGCGCGCGCTGCACGGCCGCGAGCTCGTCGAGGAGCGCGGCGCGGGCGACGGCGCGCTGCTCGCCGGTCGCCATGATCTTCATCGAGACCTGACCCGACGCGAGCTCGTTGCCGCCGATGACCAGCACCACGGTGGCGGCGAGGTCGTTGGCGCGGCGCATCTGGCTCTTCATCGAGGCGAAGCGGGTGTCGACGAGGGTCTCGTAGCCCGCGGCGCGCAGCTCGCGCGCGAGGCCGAGCACGCCCGCGAGGGTGGCCGTCTCGTCGGCCTTGGCGGCGGCGACGACCGACACGCGGAAGGGCTTCGGGCCGTCGACCGCGGGGGCGGAGAGGAGCAGCCGCTCGATGCCCGCGCCGAAGCCGAAGGCGGGCACCGGGGCGGCGCTGCCGAGCTCGGTGAAGAGCTGGTCGTAGCGGCCGCCGCCGCAGAGGGTGTCCTGCGCGCCGAGGGCGCCGGAGGTGTCGACGATCTCGAAGACGGTGCGGGTGTAGTAGTCGAGGCCGCGCACCAGCGTGGGGTCGACGACGAAGGGCACGCCGAGCGCCGTGAGGAAGGTCTGCACGCGCTCGAAGTGGGCGCGGTCGTCGTCGGTGAGGGCGTCGAGGATGCTGGGCGCGCCGGCGCGGGCGCTCTGGTCGCGCGGGTCTTTGGAGTCGAGGATGCGCAGCGGGTTGCGCTCGAGGCGCGATTGGCTCTCGGGCGAGAGGGCGTCGCGCTGCGGCGCGAAGTGGGCGATCAGGGACTCGCGGTAGCGGGCGCGGGCCTCGTGGCCGCCGATGGAGTTGAGGCGCACCGTGAACTGGGTGAGGCCGAGGTCGCGGAAGAAGGAGGCCGCGAGGTCGATGACCTCGGCGTCGACGGCGGGCGAGCCGTCGCCGTAGACCTCGACGCCCACCTGGAAGAACTCGCGGTAGCGCCCCTTGGCGGGCCGCTCGGCGCGGTACATCGGGCCGACGTAGTACCAGCGGGCGACGGGCTCGCGCGCGAGCACCGAGTGCTCGAGGGCGGCGCGCACGGCGGAGGCGGTGCCCTCGGGGCGCAGGGCGAGGCGCCGGCCGCCGCGGTCTTCGAAGGTGTACATCTCCTTCTCGACGATGTCGGTGGTCTCGCCGACGCCGCGCTGGAAGAGCTCGACGTACTCGCAGAGGGGGGTGCGCACCTCGCTGAAGCCGTAGCGCCGGCACGACTCGCGGAAGGCGGCCTCGAGCCGCTGCCAGCGCGCGCCCTGCCCGTCGCCCGGGAGGAGGTCGTTCATGCCCGTGACGGCCTGGAGGGTTGCCATGGAATCGGCTGCGGGGTGTAGTCGGGTTCCGTGCGGGGGGTCAAGGCGTCCGACGCGCGGTCGCGCGCATTCGGCGGGGCGGCGCTGGGGAATACCGGCAGGGGTAAGCCCGCGGTGCTTGACGCGGCGCGCTACCTCGCGGAAACGTCGGCGTTAGCCCACCGTGAACGAGCTCCACCGCTGCTCCGCCCTCGACCTTGCCACGATGATCCGCACGGGCCGCGCGAGCAGCCGGGAGGTGGTCGAGTCGCACATCGCCTGGGTGCGCCGGGTGAACCCGCGGCTCAACGCGATGGTGCGCGACCGCTTCGACGACGCGCGCGCCGAGGCCGACGCCGCCGACGCCCGGCTCGCCCGCGACCCCGAGAACCTCCCGCTGCTGCACGGTGTTCCGTGCACCATCAAGGAGTCCTTCGCGGTGACGGGCATGCCGTGGACGGCGGGGCTGGTCTCGCGCCGCGACGTGCGCGCGACGACCGACGCGGTGACGGTGCGCCGCCTGCGCGCGGCGGGCGCCATCGTGATGGGGGTGACCAACACCTCCGAGCTCTGCATGTGGATGGAGTCGGTCAACCGCGTCTACGGCCGCACGACGAGCGCCTACGACAGCGGGCGCACCTCGGGCGGAAGCTCCGGCGGCGAGGGGGCCATGGTCGGCAGCGGCGCGTCGCCCTTCGGCCTCGGCTCCGACATCGGCGGATCGATCCGCATGCCGGCCTTCTTCAACGGCGTGTTCGGGCACAAGCCCTCGGGGGGCCTGGTGCCCGGCAGCGGGCAGTACCCGCAGGCGATGGGGGCCGCGGCGCTGATGCTGTCGACCGGTCCGCTGACGCGCAGCGCGCGCGACCTGATGCCGCTGCTGCGGCTGCTGGCGGGGCCCGACGCGGGCGACCCGATGTGTCGGCCGATGCACCTGGGCGACCCGGCCGAGGTCGACCTCGCCGCGATGACCGTGCACGACGTCCGCGACGACAAGAGCCTCCAGCGCTTCCCCATCGAGGCGGCGCTGCTCGACGCGCAGGAGGCCGCGGTGCAGGCCCTCGCGCGCCGCGGCGCCCGCGTGGTGAAGACCTCGGTGCCGGGCCTCTCCGACGCCTTCGAGCTGTGGAGCGCGGCGATGCACTCGCGCAACGACGTGAGCTTCGCGTCGCTGCTGGGCCGCGACGGCGCGGCGATGACCACGCGCGAGGTGCTGCGCGAGCTGCCCATGTCGATCGCGGGGCGCTCGGACTTCACGCTGCCCGCGCTGAGCCTCGCGCTGGTCGAGCACCTGCCCTACCTGCTCTCGACGCGGCTGCTGACGATGAACGCGCGCATCGAGCGGCTGCGCGGGCGCGTCGACGGGCTGCTCGGGGCGCACGACGTGATGCTCTTCCCGTCGCACCCGCGGGTGGCGCCGAAGCACCACGCGGCGCTGCCGCGCTTCGCCGACGCGGGCTTCACGGGGGTGTTCAACGTGCTGGAGGTTCCGGTGACGCAGGTGCCGCTCGGGCTCGACGCGCGGGCGCTGCCGCTCGGCGTGCAGGTCATCGGCCCGCGCGGGCAGGACCACGTCCCCATCGCGGTGGCGGTGGCGCTGGAGGAGGCGCTCGCGGGGTGGGTTCCGCCGGCCGAGTGGGGGTGAGCGGTCAGCGCGGGTCGAAGTGGTCGACGACGGTGGCGATCGAGCCCGCGGCGTCGACCGACACGCCCTCGATGATGCGCGCCGTCCAGCGGAGCATCTCGGCGCGGCCGCGGGCGTAGTCGCCGGCGCGCACGGCGCGCAGGTCGGCGCGGTCGGCGGCGGACATCGCGTAGGGGCCGCCGCCGCACTGCCGGCAGACGAGCCCGCCGAGGTGCGGGTCGAGGGTGACGCGCGCGTTGTCGGGCGCGGGGGCGTCGCAGCGCACGCAGCGGTCGAGGGCGATGGCGTGGCCGGTGTGGTCGAGCACCTCGAAGGCGAAGCGCACGAGGCGGGCGGCGAGGGCGTCGCGGTCGTCGCTGGCGGCGGCGGCGGTGTAGAGCTCGCCGAGCAGGAGGAAGAGCGCGCCGTCGTGGGGGGTGGGCTCGGCCACCGCGCGCACGATGCCGGTGGCGGCGAGGGCGGCGGTCTGCGAGCGCAGGCCGCGGGCGAGGGCGGGCCAGACCCGGTCGACGACGGCCTCGTCGAGGCGGGCGCCGCGGGCGCTGACGGTATACCTGACCCGGTAAAGCGCGAGCGGGGTGAGGCCGCCCATGAAGCGGCGGGTGGAGCGCTGGCCGTTGAGGGCGATGGGGTCGACGCGGGCGCCGTGCTCGGTGAGCAGGGTGACGCGGAGGTCTTGCTCGCGGTGGGGGCGGCGGTCGAGGACGAAGGCGCGGGCGGAGTGCTCGGTCACACCGCGGGGAGGCGGTGCACGGTGCGGCCGGAGAGCTGCTCGGGGCGGTCCTGCACGCGGGGGCGGAGGAGGAAGGACATCGCGAGCGTGGCGAGCACGGCGAAGACGACGAGGGCGATGGCGAGGCCGAAGCGGCGGCCGCGGGCGTCGCTGTCGTCGAGCGCGCGGGGCGGCAGCGGGAGCACGTCGCGGAGCCGCACCTCGATGGAGTAGCGGGCGAGGACGTCGTCGGTCTTGACGCCGAGGGCGCGGGCGTAGGCGCGGAGGAAGCCGCGCACGAAGGGGTCGCCGGGGAGGGACTCGAAGCGCCCTTCTTCGAGGAGGGCGAGGGACTGCGACGGGATGCGGGTGACGTCGGCGATCTCGTCGAGGGAGAGGCCGCGGTCTTCGCGCTCGCGCCGGAGGAATGTCCCGATGGGTTCCATCAACACCTCGGTGCGGGATGGTGAGGGTTGACCAGACGCGCGCTCATGGGGCCACGGACCTTCCGAGCGACGCGCACTCCTGGCCCTCGGGCGTGGTGGCGCCGAGGGTGATGCAGCGCTGGAGGTCTTCCCGCGCGGCGTCTGGTTGGTGAAGTTCGATGCGCGCCTTGGCGCGCCAGAGGAAGGCGACCTGGACCTGGTCGCACCCGGCGACGGTGGTCGCGATGGCGCGGTCGAGGGCCTCGACGGCGTGGGCGGCGTCGTTGGCGCGGGCGTAGGCCTCGCCGAGGCGCGCGTTGCCGACGCAGAAGGTGGGCTGCCGGCGCACCGCGCGCTGGAGCACCTCGATGGCCTCGGGGTAGCGCTGGCGGTGGATGAGGGCGAGGCCGTAGTTGCCGAGCGCGAGGTGCTGGCTGCCGTAGGTGATCTCCTCGGTGGCGAGCCGGAGGATGGGCAGCGCGTCGTCGTAGCGGCCGAGGTTCATCAGCACGACGCCGAGGGAGTTGCGGGCGTCGGCGAGGGACGAGCGCAGGGCCTCGTTGTTGACCGACTGCGCGGTGAAGAGCTCGACCGCGCGGCGCAGGGGGGCCTCGGCGCGGTTGAAGTAGCCGAGCTGGCCGAACACGAGCCCGAGGGTGACGTGGGCCTCGGCGTTCTCGGGGTCGAGGCGGATGGCGCGCTCGAGGTGGGGGATGGCCCCCTCGGCGTTGTGCTCTTCCGCGAACATGGCGCGTCCCAGGTTCAAATCCGCCTGTGATTGCAGGTGTGCTTCTTCACTGACGCCGCTGCAGGACCACCCTGCAACCGCGAGCCAACCGACGATCAAGCAAGCGAAGGGACGGCGGCGAAGCGGGCGACCGATGTCGTTGAGAGGCATCACGTCACGTTTCTGACCCGGCCGTAGAGCGCCGCATCTAACCGAAGGCCTCGGGATGGGTCAACCAGGAATTTGACAATTCCCGGCCGCGGGCGCGGTCAACCGCGCACTTGTTCCTGCATGCCGAGCAGGGTGTAGAGGCGGCGGAGTGCGTCGATGTCGTCGATGGCGACCTTCTCCTCGGCGATGCGGATGTACTGCAGCTCGCGCAGCTGGAGCACCGCGCGCTTGACCGCGTCGACGTCGAGCGAAGCGCGGGCCGAGAGCTCGAGCGGCGACACGGCGATCTGCGCGCCGCCGGAGGTGCGGCCCGTCTCGGCGGCGAGCTTGAGGAGCGTGTTGACGACCTTCGAGGTGGGGTCGCGGAGCAGCACGTTCTCGAGCTGGTCTTCGGCGTCGCGGAGGCGGCGCACGAGCTGCTGCACGAGGCGCGTCGCGACCGCGGGCGAGCCGGAGAGCAGCTGGGTGAAGGTGTCGGGGTCGAGGGCGAGCACGACGACGTCGGAGAGGGCGAAGGCGCTGCCGTTGCGGAGCGACGCGGGCACGAGGGCGACCTCGCCGAAGAGGTCGCCGGGCTTGAGGATGTGCATCGAGCGCTCGACGTTGCGCACGCGCTTGGCGACGCGCACGCGGCCCTCCTGGAGCATGAAGACCTCGCGGGCGGCGTCGCCCTCGCGGAAGATGACCTCGCCGTTGGCGTAGCGGCGACCGAAGTGCTCGAGCAGCCGGTCGCGATCGTTCGGGGAGATGTCGCTCATCGGTGGGGGTCGGGCGGTTATATCCCCATCGGCCGCGGCGCAGGTAGGCGCGAAAATGCCTCGCGGGTCGGCGGAAGTTGTTGACACTCCCGCGACGATCGGTAGAGTGCGCGCCCCGACGCCGGTGTAGCTCAGTCGGTTAGAGCAGGGGAATCATAATCCCAAGGTCGTTGGTTCAATTCCGACCGCCGGTACCCAGAAAGCCCTTCGCAAGAAGGGCTTTCGTCATTTGAAGGGGAGCGCGCCGGACGCGCTGGACGCGCCCCCGGCGCCCCGTCGCGGGGAAGATGCGGAGCGCTGGTTTCGGCCGGGTTGAGCGCGCGGAAGAGGCGAGCGCGGAGGGCCTCGCCGCTCAGGTGGCCGTAGAGGCGGTGGAGCATCGTGGTGTCGGCGTGGCCCAGCGCGCGGGCGACGTCGTCCCACGAGACGCCCTCGGCGAGGTGCCACGCGGCGAAGGTGTGCCGGAGCGAGTGCAGCGAGAAGGCCTCGATCTCGAGGTCGCGGGCGACGTCCTGGAGGTCGCGCCAGTTCATGGGCCAGGGGCGAAGGAGCTTCCCCTCGGAGCCGAGGCCCCACGCGAAGGCGTGCTCGACGAGCTGCCGGCAGACGGGCAGCACGAGGGGGACCTCGCGGTCGCGGCGGGCGTTCTTGGTCCCGCGGATGCGGACGAGGCCGCGAGGGAGGTCGAGGTCGATGCGCTCGGCCTGCTGAAGGGCCGAGAGCTCGGCGCCAGCACCGACGGCGAGGGCGACCCAGCCGGCGCGATCGACGGTGAGCTCGCCGATCACGCGCTGCACCTCGACCAGCGTGAGGAACCGCGTGCGCGGCTGGTAGTTGGCCGAGAAGCGCTCGGGCATCACGTCGTCCACGCGGCCGAACCAGATGCGTGCACGACGCGCGGTGGAGAGGGCGCCCTTGAGGGCGTGCAGCTCCTTGAAGATGGTGTGGTCGGAGACGCCGTCGTCGCGGCGGGTGGCGATGTACTGGTCGCTGGTCGCCGAGGTGAAGTTGACGAGGAGGAAGGCTCCGCCGAGCACGTCGAGCACCACGCCGAGCTTGCGCTTGTAGAAGGCGACGGTGTCGCTCGCGAGCTTGCCCGCGCGCTCTTCGGCGAGGTGGCGGGCGTGCTCCAGATCTACGGCCTCTTGGATCGTGCTCGCCGCTGCCGCGCGACGGGCAGCACCCTCGGGGTCGGCGCGGTCGCGCTCCCACTGGCGCAGCCAGACTTCGGCCGCCTTGCGGTCGGTGCAGCCGGTCGCGATCTCGGTGTCGCTGCCGCCAGAGCGGTCGCGGAGGTACCAGTAGGGGCCTTTTCGTCGGAGGGTTGCCACGTTGCGAGCCTTTCCAGATAGCGGAGCCAGTGGTCTTCGCGGATCAAGCCGTTCGCGCCCCCGGCCTTCGCGATGTGATCGTAGATCCACCGCCGCGATCGGCCAGGCACCTGCGCGTTGATGTCCTTCGTCGTGAGGTAGCGCGGCGGCTCGACGGGTGCGTCCATCGTCGCGGTCGCGGCGCCAGCCACCGGTTCACGAGCCCCGCCGATCGGCCTGCCGGAGCGGACGCGGCCCGAGGTCGTCGTGACCTCTGCGGGGGTGCTGCTCGCTGTGTTCGGTCGGGTCATGTCCCGCAGCGGAGCAGAGGCATGAGACCTCGGCCAGGGTCATCGGACTCTCACCGAGACCGCTCCGCGGCAGCAGCAGGCGCTCGCGACGCGTGAGGCTCGGCGGCTGCCTTGCGCTTCGTCTTCTTGTCCAGGAACCCGAAGGTGTCGGACGCCTGCCTGCTGGACATGCCGCACGCCCGCAGCGCTGCCTTGGCGATGGTTTCTGGAGCGCGCTTCGTCATGGCGCGCAACGCCTCGGCGAGCACCTTCACCGCCTCCTCCTGCGCGACGTGCCCCCTTGGGTAGATGGCCGGGTACAGATGCTCGACCACCCAGGCGATCTCCTCGGCCTCGTCGAGGTACGCACCGAGCTCTTCCTCGGTCGGACCTCCTCGGCGCCGCGCAGGCAGGGCGCGCATTGCGAGCTCGGCGCACCGAAGGAGCCAGTGCGCGGCGACCGGTCGCCGTCCCGATCGCTTGATCCGCGGGTCTCCCGAGCCCAGCGGAACACTGCGCGGGCGGCGCTGAAGCATGTACGCGTGCGCGAAGTTGAGGAACTCGGTGGCGACTTCCGGATCGTCGCGCAGGGCGTAGGCCAGCGCCTGCAGCACCCTCGCGATGACGAGAGCGTCCGGGTCACCGGTGCGCGCATCCCACTCGTGACGCTCGGCGAGGGCGATCAACGGGACCGCGGGTGGAAGCGCGCCGGCCCTCAGCAAGCGCGCCTCCAGGAGATCGCGGTACTGATCCACATGGACGTCCTCGAGGCGCAGACCAGGAGAGGGATCGACCTGCCAGCTGCCGTCCCGTCGGAGCCTCTCGACCCGCGTCCACCAGGACGACAGGTTGCCGGTCGTGCTGATCACGAGGCGCGACCTCGCGGTGAGCTGCAGCGTCTCGGTGAAGGCCTCGTCGATGGGGGCGGGCACACCCAGCGCTGGGGCGGCACCCATCGCCGACAACCTCGCGTTCAAGCGGAGGCGCCGTCGGGATCCCGAGGGTGAGGTCGTCGGAGGTTGAGAGTCACGCGAGGGTTTCGTCATGGTCCCTCTTCCTGACCGACGAATCTCAAGGTGCCAACTTGATGCGCGCGGTGCCGCCGTTGCCGGAGATCAGGGGTGCCGGCCGCGCCGGGGTCATCCGCTGCGGGGCTCTCGAAGAGGTGGCGCTTGCAGGACGACTTACACGACTTTCACCAGGGCTTACGTTTGCCCGACCGGAGCCACGCCGGCCGTCGCACAAGTGCGCGATCGTGCTGCTCGCAAGCCGGTTTCATGCGATCGCCGTCCCGCTCTTGGGACCGCCGTCACGTCCTCGACCACCAGCCCGCGTTGGCCTTCGAGGCTCAACCCTGCCTTCGAGGTCACCCGCTCGCGAGAGGCGGCCGCCCACTTTCAGATCCGCGACCTGAAAGCTGAGTGCGGGTACTTACAGATCACTTTCACGAGAAGTGTAAGTCGCCTGATTTCAATAGGTTATGGATGGCGCCGTCCCGCGGGTACTTCGACGAGCTGCACCCGGCCGAGGCGATCCTCTCGCGAGGCGGTCGCGCGCGTCCTGGACCGTCGCCGCCATCGAACGACGAAGCGCCGGGAGCCTCCGGCTCGTGGGCTATGCTGCGCCGCCGATGAGCCGCCACTTCAACACCGCCGGTCCGTGCGATCCCGCGGATCACTACATGCTGCCGCCCGATCGGCGGCTTCCGCAGGTTCGCGAGCTGATCGACCAGAAGGCGTACTTCGTCCTGCATGCGCCGCGGCAGGTGGGCAAGACCACCGCGCTGCTCTCGCTCGGCGCGGGGCTAACGGCCGAGGGCCGGTACGCAGCGCTGCTCGTGTCGATGGAGACCGGGGCCGCATTCCCCGACGACGTCGGCGCCGCGGAGCACGCGATCCTCGCCGAGTGGCGCCGGTCGGCGCGACACCAGCTCCCGGCCGACCTGCAGCCGCCGCCGTGGCCCGACACGCAGCCGGGGTCGCGCATCGGCGCGGCGCTCGAGGCGTGGTCGGCGTCGAGCGCACGGCCGCTGGTGGTCTTCCTCGACGAGATCGACGCACTGCGGGACAACGTGCTGCTGTCGGTGCTGCGACAGCTCCGCGCGGGGCATCGCTCGAGGCCGGAGGGTTTCCCATGGGCGCTGGGGCTCGTGGGGCTGCGAGACGTGCGCGACTACAAGGTCGCCTCGGGCGGCAGCGAGCACCTGCACACGGCGTCGCCGTTCAACATCAAGGTGCGCTCGCTGACGATGCGCGAGTTCACGGCCGACGAGGTCGCCGAGCTCTACGCGCAGCACACCGCCGATACGGGGCAACGCTTCGAGGACGACGCGCTTCGGCAGGCCTTCGCCCACACGCATGGGCAGCCGTGGCTGGTCAACGCGCTCGCGTACGTCGTGACGACGGAGCTGAAGCCCGACCGCGCGGTGTCGGTCACCGCGGCCGACATCGATCGCGCCCGCGACGTCCTCGTCGATCGCCAGGACACGCACCTGGACTCGCTGGCCGAGCGGCTGCGCGACCCGCGGGTGCGCGCGGTGATCGAGCCGATGATCCAGGGGGAGTCGCTGGCGGCGCTCGCGCCCGACGACCTGCGCTTCGTGCTCGACCTCGGGCTGGTGCGCGAGCGCGCCGACGGCGGTGTCGAGGTGGCCAACCCGATCTACCGCGAGATCATCGCGCGGCAGCTCACGGTGACGATGCGCGCGTCGCTGCCGGTGATGGCGCCGACGTGGCTCGCGGCGGACGGGCGCATGGACTTCGATCGGCTGCTGGAGGCCTTCGTTGCGTTCTGGGTGCAGCACGGCGAGGCGTTGCTCGCGAGCTCGCCGTACAACGAGGCGGCGCCGCAGTTGGTGATGATGGCGTTCCTGCACCGGGTGGTGAATGGCGGCGGGCGGATCGAGCGCGAGTACGCCATCGGCTCGAAGCGGCTCGACCTCTGCGTGGCGTATCGGGGCGAGCGGCTCGGCATCGAGGTCAAGACCTGGCGCGACGCCGACAAGGCGAAGGACCCAACGATCGACGGGCTCACGCAACTCGACGGGTACCTCGCGCGGATGGGCGTGGCGGAGGGGTGGTTGGTGCTCTTCGATCAGCGGAAGAACGTCCCTGAGCTACCCGGGCGACAGGCCGTCGAGGCGGTCACCACGGCAGGCGGGCGAGCGGTGAAGGTCGTTCGGCTGTAGGGGCCCGGCAGGATGAGCGCGGGCGCGAGGGGCGGAGAGCCGCCGTGTCGTCCGCGTCGGTCCACGAGGGTTCATGGGCGGAGGATCGTCGCTTCCACCGAAGATCGATGGAAGTCTTGTGGAAGTGGTTCCAGGTCGTGGAAGCTTTCGTGAAAGTGCTTGAAGTCAAGCATTTCCACTTCCACTTGGGGGTTCACCGTTCGCTCCTCCGGGCCGTCGTCGTCGGTCGCACCGTCCATCGGTTGCCCTGGTTTCCGCTGGCCACGAAGACGAGAGCGTACCCGTGGTGCTCGACGTCGCGGAGCCGGGTCAGGCAGCGGCCCAGGCGGTCGGCCGTGCTGCGATCGTCGAGCGGACCCGGCGCGAAGACCTTCAACGCTTCCCGCAGGTGAGCGTACTTCGTCGGCGGCTGACGCTTCAGCGCGTCGAGCGCCTGCCTCGCGCTGCAGCCACCGGGATGGTCCATCACCAACTCCGACCAGCCGCGGACCAGGTCGGCGCTCGCAGCCTCCGTCGCAGGCTGCTGGTCGTGGGGGGCGACCTCCGTCACGACGGGGTCGTCGCACCCGCTCCAGACCACGGCCGAGCGCACGAACCGGGACCACCGCTCGAAGCCGGGCCAGCGAGGTAGATGCACGTAGGGCGAACCCGCAGCCTGGTAGGCCCGGAGCAGGGTGAGCGCCGCCGAGGCGAGGCGAACCGAGGGTCCGTCGGAGGGCTCGCCCAGCGGTCGTCGCGGCGCATCCTGTTTGATGAAGAGATCCGCCCCATCGCAACGGATCGAGAGGCCCGCGCGGGGACGGTCACGGTCGCGGGGCGCCCGAACAATCGAGGCGCACCAGACGACGCCGTGGGTTGCATGCGCGCGATGCAGCGCATCCTGGAGGCGCTTCCAATCGGTCGGCGTGTGCGACGAGCGGTTGTTCAGGAGCGCCAGGGACTCGCCGTTCGCGAGCAGGGTGTCGAGCAGCCGACGAGGCGCGGCACCCACGTCCTCGGCGTCGATGGAGGCTACCTGATCGGCGCCGACGATCGCGACGAGGTGATCGACCAGCTCGTCTCCCCATCGCGCGGCGCGCGTGTCCTCGACGATGCACAGCGGCGAGGTTGCGCCGACCGCGAAGCGCGCGAAGATCGAGGCGACCATCGCAACCCATGCCGCGCGGTCGCCCGGCGTCGCGAAGGGCACGTGGTTGACGACCCCGTTGAGCATCGCCGCGGCGGCTTGCGCCTCGGCCCTGGTCGGCCGGGTGGCGATCGGGGGGTACTGGGCGTTGGGTGCGAGGTAGAGACCGGTCGTGGGGTCGTAGCCGGCGGTCCGCAGGACGGTGCCGTCGGGCCGAAGGACAGGGGTCACGACGAGGCCGGCGAGCGGACGGAGACCGGGCCAGTCGCGCCGCGCGGCGATGCCCGCCACGATCCGCTGCGGAACCTGGCTGACGATTTGATCGCCTGGGTCGTCGGATCTCGGCACCAGCCAGCGGGCTGACCGGCTCAATAACTCGCGGAGACGCGGCAGCGGCAGTCGTTCGATGCGCAGCACCGGCGAAGAGCGACCGAGCGCGGTCCCGGGAATCGCGCTGGGAACGAGGGAGACGAGGTGGCCCGCGTGGGTGAAGACCTCGGGGCAGGTCGCGAGCGCGGCGATGCCCTCGTTGGCGACGGCCTCCTCGTCGAAGGTGACGATGATCTCGCGGGCGACCGGACGATCCGACGCTCCCGCTACGGCCACAGGCGGCGGGCGGCGGGGCCGCGGGTGAGCGCGAGGACTGGACGACACCGCGGGCTTCTTCCTGGTGGTGGTAAGGCGCTTCGACGCGGACGACATGGTGGCCAACTCCAGGTGGAAGTGGTGAAAGTGACAGATGTGACAAAAGCACGTGCCACGCCTGGATGGACTGGTCGAATCAACCTCATCCCGACCGCCCACGCACCGGCGATGTCCATCACCGAGCCGCGGTCGGGGGCGTCGGTTCAGGTCGCGGGGGTGCGGTGCTCGGAGGAGCCGGCGCGAGCCGTCCCTAGCCACTGGTGCAGGTAGCTGCCGCGGCTCCCCGTTCGCTGGACGTACCCTCTTCGAACGAGGTGGTGCAGGGCGTAGTGGAGGTTGTTGGCGAGCAGGCGTTCCTGTCCGGAGGTACGCGCTGCGTGGAGCAGCTCGCTCGCGGTGAGCCCGCCGGGATTGGCAGCGAGCACGGTCGCGATGAAGTCACGGAGCTCGGGGAGCGTGAAGGTCTGCGTTCGCGCCGAAGGGTACGTCGGCACCACGAACGCCGTCGCGACGAGGCGTGTGGACGCACCGATCTGTGCGGCAGACCGGGTCGTGGCCGAATCGTCGATGCGCTCTGGAAGATTCGGAGCGACGGCGTGCAACCCCGGCGATGCATCGACGGACGACGACGTCGCCCCCTCGTGGGTCGCAGGGTTCGTGGCCTCGTGGGGCGAGGGCGCGACGATTTGGGCCCCGACATCTCCTTTGCGTCGCCTCGGTGGTGGTGCCAGGTCCGCCGACGACACCCGCGGGACGCCGGCTGGCCTGCCCGGAGCCCGCCGCGTGGGAGTCGGTGCCGGGACGAGAAAGGCCGCGACGTCCACGCCGAATCCCGCGCTGAGGCGGGCGAGGGTCACGGCCGTCACGTTGGTCTGCGCGCTCTCGATCTGCCGCAGGACGTAGACCGACAGCTGGCCGCAGCGGGTGGCGGCGTCTTCCTGCGTCCAGCCACGAAGCTGGCGGAGCTGGCGGAGGTTGGTCGCGACCCGTCCGACGAGGTCCAGGTATTCGCGCGACCGGTAGAGCGGATCACGCGTGGTTGGCTTCCTCCGCACGCGCGATCGTGGTCACCAAGAGTTGTTGCGTAACAGACGCCGTGGTCTATGGTTGCCCGCGCCAGCAGGCCGACGGCGAGCGCATGGAGCGCTTCGTCGGGGGAGGCGCGGGCGAACGCCAGGAGGGACGAGTGGACGCGACGATGGGTGACGACGGCGAGCAACGCCCGGTCGGCGATGGGCGGTCGTGGCGACGAAGGTCGACCGCGCTGGGGGAAGTCCGGGTGGTCAACGTGAGCACGGCGACGAGGACGCGCGGGTGGTGGCTCGTCTGGTTCGGCGTGTGGTGCATGAGTGTGTGGTCGGTGGGATGTGCACCGGTTCCGCTCCTGACGATGGACGCCGGCGGCGATGCACCAGAGGTCGTGGTGGAACCGGGCGAGCCGTGCGCCGACGATGAGGGACTTCGGTCGTGCAGATGTGCCGACGGCCGAGGCGGATTTCAGACCTGCGGACTGAACCATCGCTGGAGTCCGTGCGGGCGCTGCGGCGACAACGACTGCGCGACGCGGCCATGCGGAGTCGATGGCTCTCGCGCGTCGTGCGGTACCTGCTCGAACGGCTTGAAGTGCTTGCGGGGCCTGTGCGTACCGCCGGCGCCGACCTGCCAGTCGGCGTGCGAGGCACGGCAGTGCGGATCGGATCCAGGGACCAACTGTGAGGGGAGGGTCTGCGGGACGAACAGCGGTGCCTGTCCGAGCGGGCAGGCGTGCAATCCACTGGGGCGGTGCGTCGAAATGAACCCGTCGATGACGTGCCGCTCGGAGTGCGGGTCGCGGCGATGCGGGGACGACCCCGGACTGTACTGCGACGGACGCACCTGCGGTTCACTCGGCGGCGCCTGTCCAGCGGGCTCGACGTGTATGCTCGGGCAGTGCGTGTGCACGCCGCGATGCACAGGTCGGACGTGCGGACCCGACGGCTGCGGAGGGACCTGCGGGCCGTGTCCGAGCGGGCAGCCGTGCTCGACCGTGGGGCGGTGCATCTGCACGCCGAACTGCACCGGGCGAAACTGCGGACCGGACGGCTGCGGCGGGACCTGCGGGAGCGCTTGCAGCCGCGGCTTCGAATGCGGTCGCAGCGGCATGTGCGACGTCGTGCCCGGTTCGGCCTGGATCATCACCGTCACGGACGGGACCGTCGCTGAGCGCACCGGAACCGGCGGCAGCTGGGACTCTCTCGGTGGGGCGCCGGATCCGTTTGTGTGCGTCACCTACAACGGCCGGCAGAACTGCACCCCCGACGCGAGCGACACCTACGCGCCGAGGTGGAGCTACGCGTTGCCAGCCGTGACCGCCGGCATGTTGATGGCGGGCGTGCCGACGGTGTTCAAGGACCGTGACGTCGCTGGCGCCGACGCGATCTGCGAGGACATCACGCTCGCGTTCGTGAGGGAGACGTTCGTGTCCGGCGGCGGCTCGCGCGCATGCGGCAGCGGGCGGTGGAACTTCACGCTGCGACCTCAGTAGCGATCGCGCCAGCGGGCCGTCGAGGCGCGGTCGGACGACGCTAGCGGGCCGACGCGGGCCACGACGGTGACGGCAGCCTCACCGCGTCGGGGACCGTTTCGAGAGATTGAATCGCGCGCGGCCCTCGTGCGAGCGTCGCTGTCCATGCCACGCCGCCCAAAGGTCGCTCCGGTCGTCTCCCATCGCGGAGTGGCGCTGCGCTCCAAGGCGTCGGTCGAGTGGGCCGGTGCCCGGCTCTCTGCGCCGCCCGGCCTCGCGGTGCGCGACGTCGATGGGCTCGATTTCAGCTTCTGGATGGACGGTCCGCGCGTCGTCGCAGCCGTCCCGGTCGCCCGCTCCGCGCCGGTGAGCGCGATGGCGGACGCGCTCCGCGACGCCCTCGCGTCGCCCAAGGGCCCGCTGCCACAACGGCTGCGCGTCTCCCACGCCGCGGCCGTCCCCGCGGTCGCCGCGCTGGTGGGCCCGACCGTCCCGGTGACCGTCGGGCCGGTGCCCGAGGCCGTCGAGGCGCTCGCCGAGCTCGCGGCTGCGATCGCCGGAGCACAGCGTGCGGTCAGCCCGCTGGAGGAGATCGTCGCCCTCGCAGACGACGACCCCGTGCTGGTCACGCGCTTCTTCACCGCGGGCGCGGCGCTCTACAAGCTCGGTCCCTGGATGCTGCTCCCCTCCGACTCGGATGTGCTCCGCGTCGATGCCCCTGCGCTCGGCCTCCACGATGCCTGCGTCAGCGTCGTCGGCCAGATCCGGCAGAGCTACGGCGTGCTGTGCTTCGAGTCCGCCGAGCGCTTCATGGCGTTCCGGCGGGGCGCTGAGGGTGCGGGCGCGCCGGGCGAGGCCGTGGGCGCGATTCCGCCGTCGATCGCCGTCAACTTCGAGACGACGAGCGAGTTTCCGCCCGACTTCCGGAAGGAGCTTCGTCGGCGGCGGTGGCCCGTCGCGGCGCCGTCCGGGGTGCCGTGGTTGATGTGCTCGTCGCCCACCGGGGCGCCACGCTCCATGACCCGCGACGACGTGCTCACGGCGACCGTGCTGATGGAGGCGCTGACGCTGTTTCTGTCGAAGCACGGCGAGTCGATCTTCGACATGCTGGCCCAGTGCGTGGAACGCTACGAGGTCGTCGCGGGGAAGGGCAAGGTGAAGGTGACTGTCGAGCACCCACACCCCGCGTACGAGGACGACTATTTCGACGAAGACCTCGACGACGACTTCGACGAGCCCGGTGAACCGGCCACCGCGGAGCAGCTGGGCACCGCGCGGTTCATCCACGTGTGGAAGGAGCGCTACGCCGAGGAGCACCCGGCGGAGTTCGAGGCCGCCCTCCGCGAGGTGGGCTTCGCGCTGCTGGGGCGGACCTTCACGCGCGACGACGGACCCCGACTGTCGATGCACCTCGGGAGCTCGCTGGTACCCACCTGGGCGGCGCTCTACCGAGCCGGCGAGAACGGACGCACGGGCCTCGACCTCGCCGCCGCCGACCGGTCGCTGGCCGACGCGGCGTCACGCGCGGCGCGGCTGAACCTCGCGAACGCGCGGGTGATCTTCGGCGACGTGCTTGCGGTCGATCGCGCGGCGGGGACGGTACTCGTCGAGGACGTCTTCGATCACACGCGGTACACCGTGCTCGGGTGGGTCGGCGCGCAGCTCGAGCTGCTGACGCGGTGGGTGCGCTGCTTCGGGCTGGTGCTCCCGCGCGACGACGGCCGGTGGATCTTCCCCAGCGTGTTTACGGTGGGCGAGCACTTCGCCAAGGTGGATCCCGCGCGCTTCGTGGCGACGGTGAACGCGACGGTCGCGGCGTTGAAGAAGCCCGGGTGGCGGTCGACCCGGCGGCGCCGGGGCCCGGGCTGCGGCGCCAGTGGGGCGTCGCGTATGGGGTGCTCACACGACTGGGCGAGGAGGTCCTCGCGACGAAGAAGCCGACGCGCACCTTCTTGAGCACGAGCGAGGGCGACTGCGTGGAGTTCTACGACGTGGTCGTGAAGCTCAAGGCGACGGTCGCGACGGTGGCGTCGCGGATGCGCGCGGCCGGCGACATGGAGGAGACCGGCGATCGTGCGTGGAGCTGGATGGCGGGTGCTCCGACGGCACTCGCGCCGGTGGGTGAGGCGCTCGGGATGCTCGAACGGGAGGGCTCGCGGTGGATTGTGCGGGCGAACTCGGGGCCGCGATTGGCGCGGATGCTCGATCGCATCGAGGCGATCGTGGGCGAGCGCCCGAAGGAGGTCTCGCGCGCCATGACGGCGCCGTGGAAGGACGAGCCCAACGTCGCCCGGACGAAGGCCGAGGCCGATGAGACGATGGTGATCTCGAATCGCCCGGTTCCCGTCGAGTCGCCAGAAGAGGCGAGGGTCACCGCGGCGGAGCTCACGGCGCGCTCGCTGCGCGACTCGCTGGACCGGGAGATTGCGGCGGTGGGAGGTGTTCCGCGGCGGCGCGTGGCGACGGAGGAGGGGCGCGCCGCGGTCGAGGCGTGGCTGCGCGGACTCGAGCTGCGGGGCCAGCCGACGGAGGGGACCGGCGGGAGGATGCTGGACCTCGATGGGCTGCGCAGGGAGCTCGGGTTGCCGACGGTGGTTGGGGACGCTGGGAGGTCGGGGAGCTGAGATGGCGACCGCGGCGGAAGAGGTCGAGGCGCACCTCGCGCGAGGGAAGGAGGCGTACCTGCGCCAGGATTGGATGGCGGCACTCGCGTGCGACGAGCAGGCGCTCGCGCTCGCCTCGGCTGTCGAGGACCTGCGCACGCAGTCGCGCTGCCACCGCTTTGTAGGCTTGTCCCTGTATCGCGCGGGCGGAGCCGCTGCTCTGGCCCGCTCGGAGGATCACTTCCGCAGAGCGCACGACCTTGCGCAGCGGGCGGACGACACGGAGTTATGGCTCGCCGTGAGCAACCACCTCGGCGCGACGCTCCGAGACCTCGGGCGGCACGACGAGGCGTACGACCTGTTCCGCGAGGCGCTGCGCGTGGCGGTCGGACCCGCGCTCATCGGCGTGCGAGCGAGGCTGCTTGGGAACCTCGGAGCGCTCTTTGACGAACTCGACCAGCGGGCCAGCGCCGACGACTGCTACGCGCGCTACGAGGAGTTGCTCGAGAACCTCGGGGATCCGCGTCGCCTGGCCAACGCTCGCGCCCTCGCCGGCCGCGCGGCGCTGCTCCGGGGCGACCTCGACGGGGCCGCGTGGCGTTTCGACGAGGAGATGAGGGCCGGCGAACTGCTCGGCGACCGCCGCCGTCGATGCAGCGCACAAAAGCATCGCGCCGAGCTGGCGATCGCCCGTCTCGCACGTGTGGTCGGCGGGGATCCGCGAGACAGCGAGCGGCTCTCCAAGGAGGCCGAGGAGGCGCTCGCTGCGGCGTGGGCCGCGAGCGACCCGAACGACGACCGGAAGGTGCGCCTGCGCATCGCGCTGAAGCGCGCGGAGTTCCTTCGGGGCCGCGGGCGAATCGCGGACGCGCACGCCGCGCTCGGCGAGGTGGGCCCGATGGCGGAGGCGCTGGACCATCCGGTGGTGACCCCCAAGCTTGATCAGCTGCGTGCCAGGGTCTGCGCCGACGCGGGACTTCACGGTGAGGCGCTCTGGTACCTGGAGCGCGCCACGCGTCGTCGGGTCGAGGTCATCGCCGGTCTGAGGAACGATCGCGTGCGTGCCATGACGGGCGCGTGGGTCGAAGAGCTGCGCGCCATGGCGAACGAACTGCGGGCGGAGGCGTTCCTGCTGCCGCGAGGCGCGGCCGAGAGGGAGGCGTTCGACGCGCTCTTCGCGAGGATCACGGGCGTCCTCGGGCCCGACGTGACGCCGGCAGCTCCGGTCGCGGTGAACCCTTGGGAGTGGCACGATCGGCTACGCAAACAGTCCCAATTGCGCTGGGAGCAGATTCTGGGGGATGGATTCGGGCGGCTGAACTCCGATTCGAGGGATGACCTCGTGCGCGCCGACGTGACCTACCACGGCGCCGTCGATGACCTCGGGCGCAGCGCTCACCTCCTGGCGATCGCGCTCGAACGTGAGCTGCGAGAGCGCGTGCTCGCGCCGCTACGCGCGGTCGCCCGTGACAATGCCGGGTCGTTCCTGCCGAAGGCGGAGTTCAAGATGTTTCTCGAGCAGGAGAAGACGCCGTCGCTCGGGACGATGGTGACCATGCTCGAACAGACCCACGATCCGCGGGTGCGCGCGAGCTTCGAGGCTGCGATCGATCGATCAGCGCTCGATGGCCTCGCGTCGATCGCGGGAGTGGGGCGGCAGGTCATCTCCGTGGCGGGTGCGCCGGTGCACCTCGTCGACATTCGCAACGCCGTCGCGGACGGTCGTTCGACGGGACTGTCCCTGGACCGCGTCTCGGTCGACGCGCTCAAGAGGGCGTTGACCCTCGATGCGCCCGTTGCCTTGAAGAGTCTGCTGGAGTGGCGCGTCTCCGGGTGATCGCCTCATTCCCTCGGGGGAGAGCTTGCGTGCCCAAAGCGGCATCAGCGAGCCGGCGGCGCCGTCGATCGGCGCTCATCGACGGCGCCGTTCGCGAGGATGATCCAGCGATAGTCGTCATTGCATCCGGCGCACGGCGCGAACCAGCTTCCGCCCTCGATCACCTCGCGCTTGCGAGCCCGCAGGCGCTCGAAGGTCGTGTCGGCGACGTTGCCGAGCACGCCCTCCGAGCGCACGTCGTTGACGCAGGGGAGGATGTCGCCTTCGACCGTGACGAAGGTGACTGCCGCGAAGATTCCACAGCCTTCGACGGCCTCCGCCGGGCGCCGCCGCGTGAGCGTGCCGCCTCGCGTGTGGAGGCGACGGAAGAAGAACCGGAAGCCCCGCGCCTCGGCCCACGCGCGCACCAGCTCGCGACTCGCGACGTTCTCCGGCGTCTCGACGAAGTTGACGCGCACGCGCACGTCGGGCGGCCGCAACCCGGCGAGCGCGTCGAGGTGCCGGGCCACCCGTCCGGGGTCGGCGCCGCGCGTCACGATCGGCGCGAGCGAGCCCGCGTCGAGGCCGTGCACGCTCACCTGGAACTCGCGCAGTCCCGCGTCGATCAGCGCCCGCGCACGCTGGGGCGTGAGCCGCAGGCCGTTGGTGATCACGCACGAGGCAATCGCCCGCGCCGTGAGGGCCGCGACGAAGCCCTCGAGGCGCGGGTTCAGCAGCGCGTCGCCCAGCCCGCTGAACATCACGACCGCGCCGTCGGGCAGGAACGCGAGCACCCGCGCGAAGGTCTCCGGCGACATCAACCGCTCCGGCCGCGCCATCTCGTCGCGCGGGCAGAAGCTGCACACGATGTTGCATGCCGACGCTGCCTCGAGGTCGAAGAGCGGCGCCTCCTCGAGCACGCGCAGGCTCACCGCGCGCCGGCGCGCCGATGGCCACGCCTGCACCGAGGACACCACGGCCCGCGTGTCGTCATCGTCCATCGCGGCGCCCCGTGAGTTCGAACTGACGCATCCGGCCGCTCCAGCGCACCAGCGACGAGGTCGGTAGCAGCGCACCACCCCCGCGCGCCGTTCGCGCCAGGAAGCTCTCGCGATCGTAGGGCACGGCGTCGTGCTCCGCGGACTTCACCAGGTTCATCCCACACCCGTCGCAGTACCAGGCCGGACGATCGAGCGCGAACGCGCGCCGGACCTTTCGGTAGAGAGGGCCGTTCCACGCCGCAACGAAGGGCGCGTCGAGCACGTTGCCCGCCGAGTCGCCGCCGTGCGAGTGGCAGGGCAGCACCGAGCCGTCGATGTCGAGCCAGGCCTCGTGCCACGGCAGGTGACAGACGCTGCGCCGGAGTGAGGTCTCGCCCGTGCCCTCGGGCTCTGCGCACTGCAGCTCGATGCCGAGGCGCTCGCCCTCGCGGAGCGCTTCGGCCAGCACGGCGGGCCACACGCCGAGGTCGCCCATCAGGGACTCGTCGTCCATCGCCGGCGAGAACGAGAACAGGTGATACGCCTTCACGCGCCTCGCGCCGAGCTCCGCCGCGAGGCGCACGAGCGCGGGGAGTTCGCGGTAGTTCGAGCGCATCAGGGTCATCTGGAGCGCGACGGTCGGGCGGGCGGGCGACCCACGGAGGCGATCGACCAGTCGACCGACGCCCTCACAGACCTCGGCAAACGAAGCGCCGCGGCGCAGTCGCTCGAAGGTCTCCTGCGTGGCGCCGTCGAAGGACACCTTCACGTCGCGCGCGATCGGGCGGATCCACAGGATACGCTCGTTGGTGAGGAGCGTGCCGTTGGTCGTCAGGTCGAGGAGCACGCCGTGGCGCGCCATCTCGGCGCACAGCCGCGGAAACAGCGGCCACAGGAGGGCCTCGCCGAGGTTGCTCGGGTGCAGCTCGACCAGCGTGGGGAAGAGCTCGGCGACCACGCGTTCGAGCACCGCGGCGCTCATCTTCGGTGGCTTTTCGGCGCGCGGAATCTGGCAGTGCGGGCAGTCGAGGTTGCAGGTGTCGTTGGTCTGGAGCGTGAGCTTGACCGGTAGCGCATCGAGCACCTCGGCGCGCGAGCGATGCGCCTCGTCACCGCGCCGGAGGTTGTCGATCTTGCGCGCGTACGACGGGTGCCTGGGATCGAGCCGGTCAGGGTCGATATAGGGATCCATCCATCACCACCCCGTCGAGCCCGAGGCGTCGCGCGCTGGCGAGCGCGTCCTCGGGGCGGTTGAGCATCGGCTCGCCAGGACCGTTGAAGGACGTGTTGATCAACCCGGCGACGCCGTGGCGCTGCCAGAGCCGACGCAGGACGGCCGCGAGGAAGGCCTGCTCCGGGTCGTCGGAGCGGACGACCTGCGCGCGGATCGTCCCGTCGGCGTGCACGACGCCCGCGAAGCGCGCCCGCCACTCCGGGCGCAACCGCCACGCGCCGAGCATGTAGGGCGCGAGGTTGCTGCGCGTCGCCTCGGGCGGGAGCGCGAGCGCCGCGACCTCGTCGAGCATCACGGGCGCGACGGGGCGGTACCACTCGCGGCGCTTGATCTCCTCGCTCACCCGCACGCGAATCTCGACGCGGTCGGGACGAGCGAGGATCGAGCGGTGTCCGAGGGCGCGCGGCCCGACCTCGGCGTCGCCCACGCAGACCCCGAGCACCTCGCCCGCCGCGAGACGCGCGACGACCTCGTCGACCACGTCATCCGGCACCGCCACGCGCCGGGCCGTGGCCCCCGCGCGACCGAGGAAGGGGCTGTGGACCTCGACCTCGCCGCGGTCGAGGAACTCGCGCCAGGCCGCGGCGCCGAGCGCCAGCCCGCTGTCGTTCGTGCACGGCGGGGCGTGCACCGCGCGGAAGGCCCCTGAGGCTTCGAGGCGCGCGTTGGTCGGGACGTTCAGCGCGGCGCCGCCCGCGTAGTACAGGTGCGTGGCTCCCGTCTCCGCCTGCCACCGAAGGATCTCTGCGCTGACGCGCTCCTCGAAGTGTCCCTGGATGGCCGCGCAGAGGTCCATGCAGAGCGGGTCGCGGGCGTCGAAGCGCTCCCACCGCACGCCGAAGCGGGCGCGCACGGCCTCGCACAACTCCTCGTGCGACCACGGGCGGTCGAGGAAGAAGCGACGCTCCTCCAGCCACGAGCGCACGGCCGGCGAACTGGTTCCGAGGCCCGCGTAGCCCATCAGCTTGCCCGGGATCGAGAGGTGCTCGTGCGTCTCGAAGCCCAGGATGGCGCGCACGAGCGGGTTGACGTTGAAGTTGTTCACCGCGTCCTTCATGCGATCCCACGACGCGTCGAGCAGCCGGGCCGACGCGCCGTCCCACCACCAGAACGAGCACGCCGAGTCCGAGGCCCCGCCGTCGATGTGTACCAGGAGGCTGCGCGCCTCGAAGCGCCCCACGAAGGGCAGCACGCTCGCGACGTGCGCGAACTCGTGGCACAGCACCTCGCCGGTCGCCTCGCGCTTCGTGATCCCGTCGGGAAACCAGTGCACGCGGGCGGGAACGGGCTGCGCGTCGATCGTCACGCGCCCTTCGGGCTCGATGCGGAGGTTGCCGTCGGCGCTCACGAACGCGGCACCCACGAAGGAGTTCACCGACACGAAGCGCACCTCTCCGCCGCCCTCGCCGTGCGCCGCAAGCAGCTCTGGGAGATAGCGATCGAGTCGGTTGTCGTGGCGACGCCCGGTGTGGCGTTCGAGCTCGACGACGCGCTCGACGCGACCCTCGCGCATGAACGCGACGCCGTGGTCGTGCGTGTACGTCGGGTGCTGCCCATGCGTGGTGTCGCGGATCCCGTAGAGCCCGACGGTCAGCACGGCGGCACCTCGAAGGTCGAGCCGCGCCAGACGCATCGCCACCCGCCGGGGTGGCGCTGGAGCGCGAAGCCGTCGAGCGGCGAGAGCCAACGCCCGTCGAAGGTGTCGCCCGTGAGCCAGGCGATGGCGGGCATCAGCACCGCGTCGTGGCTCACGCACACGCCGCTGCCGCCGCGCTCGATGCGGTCGAGCGCGCAGGAGAGCAGGAGCCGCGTGCCCTCGTCCAACGGGCGCATGCAGGGCCAGCGCGTTCCGGCTATCTGCGCATGGACGACGCCCTTCATGCCCAGGGAGGCGAAGAGGCGCCCGCCCTCCTCGTGGTCGAGCACCCAGGGCCCGTGGCTCCCGAGGCGTGTGTCTTCATCGATCGGGATGTCGCGACCCCCGGAGAGTTCGCGGGCCGTCCGACGGCAGCGGAGGAAGGGGCTCGTCGCCGCCCAGCCGAGCGCATCGCCGATCGAGCGGCCCAGGGCGCGCGCGGCGAGTACGCCCGCCGGGGTCAGATCGACGTCGGCGTAGGGGGCGTCGGCGGGGACCTCCTCGCGCTCGGCGTGGCGGAGAAAGAGCGCGAAGGGGAGGGTGCGGTCGAGCGCGGCGAGCGTGCGCGCGAGGTCGTCGGCGGTCGTGGTCACGGCTTCCTCGCGAGGTGCTCGAGGTTCCAGAACGAGAGCAGCTCGATGCGACGGTCGTCGGGCATGGGCTCGATCGGACCGCACGAGCGCGCCGCGATCAGCACCTTCGCGTAGTGCTCGAGGCCCTCCACGCGGAGGAAGGCGTTCCACACCGTGTCGGCCCAGGTCACGATGCCGTGGCGCGGGAGGATCGCCCAGTTGTAGTCGTCCATGTAGGGACGCAGCACCTCGGGGGTCTGCTCCGACGAGATGCGGGCGTACCGGGTGGTGGGGACGGGCGCGACGGTGATCCAGCTCTCGTGCAGGTCGATCCCAGCGAGCGAGGCGGCGAGCGCGTTGGGCGAGTGCACGTGGATGACACACCGGCAGTCCGGGCGGACGCGGTGCATCTCGACGTGGAGTCGGTACTCCGAAGTCGGCGCGCGGTCGCCCCGCAGGATCGATCCGTCGGCGCGCGTCACGACGAAGTCTTCCGGGCGGATGAACCCGTTGTGCGACCCGCTCGGGGTCATGAGCAGGGTGCCGTCGTCGAGGCGGTAGGAGAGGTTGCCGTCGATCGAGACGTTGTACCCGCGCTCGTAGATGAGCCGCGCCACGCGGGCGAGCTCCGCGCGGACGGCCCTCTCGTCGGTGCCCACGGCAGACTCCTTGCGCGGCGGCTCGCGGAGCGCGGTGAGCGTGCGGCCTCCCTCGTCGATGACCTCGAGCGCGCCGTCGTCGCGCTCGGCCCGGGCCTGGCCGTTGTAGAAGGGCTCCACCATCGCGAAGCGTCGGTCGTACGCGGGGCGGCCCGCCCGATCGACGTGCGTCCAGCCCCACTCGTCCCGCGCCCGCGCGAATCCCTTGTGGAACACGTCGAGGTCGACGAACCACCGCCCGTGGAGCAGCGCTCCCGCCGCGTCGAGGTGGGACGAGCTGCCGTCGTCGGCCTGCACCACCGCGACGCCGTCGCGGTAGTCGCCCGCGTAGCGCCAGCGCTCCGCGTAGCAGGGCGCGCCGTCGGGGAGCAGGTGGTGGTAGCGACCGTCGTGCGCGCGCACCGTCGCCCGGCCGCCCTGGAAGTTGCCGGACCACGCGAAGCGCTGCCCGTAGGCGTCCTTGCCGTCGGGCGTGATGTGATGCCAGCCGTCGCCGGACTCGACCGCCGCGCGGCCCTCGTAGAAGCCGAAGGTGCGCCGGAAGCGACGCGAGTACGCGGCCGCGCCCGACGGGTCGATGTGCCACGCCTCGTCGCAGCGCCGTACTGGCGCGAGGCCCGGCTCGTGGAACTTCAACACCTCGTCGAAGCGATGCGCGTAGGCAGGGGCACCCGCGCGGATGTGGTGGGTCCCGTCGTCGGAGGGGAGCAGTGTCCGCCAGTTCATCGGGCCTCCGCGGCCGGTCGGCGCATGTTGCAGGACAGGCAGAGTGCGCGATTGCGATAGGTCGTGACGAGGTTGCGATAGGGCTCCGACCGCCAGATCGTGCCGAGGCTCTGGTCGTGGAGCGAGCCGAAGTCGCCGAGCGTGCGTCGCTGGGCGTCGGGCGCGCAGCAAGGGTCGAAGCGGCCGACCGCGCTGACCCACGCCTCCTGCCCGAGAAACGGGCACGGGCCGCCCCGCGCGAGGTCCTGGGTGGCGTCCTCGGCGAGGGGGAAGATGTTCTCCAGCAGCACCTCGCGACCGTCGGGCAGGCGGTCGGCGTGCGCGGCCGCCCGGGCGTCGCGGACGGCGTCGTTCCAGCGGCGAATGGAGCCGAGGTCGCGGCGCATAGAGAGCGATTCGATCTCCCCGAAGTGCGCCCAGAGGTGGTGCCCCTTGACCCGATCGACGCCCAGCTTCGCCGCGAGGCGGACAATGTCCGCGAGCTCGCCCACGTTGGTCTCGAGGAAGGTCATCTGGAAGGTCACGCGGCAACGGTTGCCTCCCGCCGCCGCGTGGGCGTCCCGCACCTCGATGAGCGTGCGGACGTTGGCCAGGCCCTGCTCCCAATTGGCGCCGATCATCACGGCTTCGTGGGTGTCCCCGGTGGCGCCGTTCCAGGAGACCTTGATGTCGGAGGTGATGGGCACGAGCCGCTCGGCCCACGCCCGCGCGCCGAGTCGGGGAAAGGAGCCGTTGGTGGTGAGATTGAGCCTCACCCCGTGCGCCTTGCAGACGTCGACGATCCGCTCGAAGTGCTCATAGAGCAGCGGCTCGCCCATGGTCGATGGGATCACCTCGCGCAATCCATTGGGGGCGGCCTCGGCGACGATGCGTTCGAGCAGCTCGATGGGCATCTCGCGCCGCGGCTGCGCCTCCTTCTTCCGCCGGAGCTGCGCCAAGCTGTGCGGCGAGTGCTCTTCGCACATCACGCACTTCATGTTGCAGGTATCGGGGTTGGTGTCGAAGGTGATGCGCCACGGGCCCGGCGCGTGCGTTACGCGGGCCGATTCGCGCCGCGCGATCGCGCGACGATAGAGCCCCTCCACCGCGCGGACGTGCCCGTCGAGGTCGGGCACGTCGCCGTCCGACGAATGCACATAGCCGCGGGCGCCGAGCTCGCGGGCGAGGGCGGGGTCGTCTGCCAGGCGCTGCATGGCGGCGGCGAGCGAGCGCGGATTGCGGTGTTCGAAGAGGAGTCCGTTGACCTCGTGGTGGACGTACTCCGCCATGCCGCCGACGTCGGCGGTGATGACGGGCACCCGCACCTGCTGGGCCTCGTGAATGACCAGTGGCGAGTTCTCGACCCACACCGACGGCACCACGATCGCATCGACCCGATCGAAGACCTCGGCGACGATGTCCTGATTGCGATACTCGGAGGTCCACTCGACCCGGCTCGACGCGTCACCAGGGAGCGCCGCCGCCAACGCGCGTAAGGCGTCGGTGTCCTGGCCCCGCGGGCGACCCCAGATGCGGAGTCGCGCGTCGCCGCGCACCATGCCGAAGGCCTCGATGAGCTGGTGGATCCCTTTGGCCGGGATGTGCGTCCCGATGTAGCCGAAGGTGAAGGGCTCGCCGGGAGTGCGCCGCCTGCCGCGCAGTCGCGCGAGATCGAAGCCGTAGTCGAGATAGGTGAGCTTGCGCTCGGGCAGGCCGAACTCGTCGCGGTAGCGCGCGTGGAGGTAGCGGGCCGGCGCGATGAACAGATCGACGAGCTCGGCGACCTCGCGGAGGTCCTGCATGCGGCGCGCGACCCAGCGCTCCCAGTGGCGGACGTCCTCCTCGTGCTCGTCGGGGGCGCCCGAGAAATAGCGGGCGTAGCAGCGCTCGGCGCACTTGCGGTCGTGCTGTCCATCGCAAGCGGCCCACAGCTCGCCGCCGTCGATGGGGTGCATCTGCATGAACTGCCCGCGCGGGCACATCACCCAGTAGTCGTGCAGCGTGAACACCACCGGGACGCCGCGGGCCGCGGCCTCGCGCACGATCGACGTCGACAGGTGATTGAGGTGTCCGATGTGCACCACGTCGGGGCGGAGCGCTTCGAGCACCTCGACGAAGCGGGCGTCGAGTCCGGCGTGGCGATAGCGGTCGCGGCTGCGCGGGTTGTTCACGATGTGGAGCGCCACGCGGGGCTCGTCGGCGTCGTGTTCGCGGTGCAGCGCGAAGTCGTCGGCGAAGGAGTCTTCCTCGCGGGTGAAGACGTGCACCTCGTGGCCCGCCGCCGCGAGGCCGTGACAGAGGGTCTGCGTGTAGACCTCGGACCCGGCGTTGTAACGCATCGGGTAGCCGTGGATGACCTGGAGCACCTTCATCGGGATCCCTCCTCGCGGAACATCGTGATCAGTCGGGCAAGGCCTTCGGACAGCGGAGTCGTCGGTCGCCAGTCGAGGAGGTCGGACGCCCGTGCGGGGTCGCCCACGAAGCGCGCGACGTCGTAGGTGCGCGGCGGCGCGGGGGCGATCTCGCAAGTCGTGCCCGCGAGCGCAGTCGCGAGAGAGGCGAGTTCGCCGAGGGTCGTTCCGACGCCCGAAACGAAATGGATCGGCGGCAACTCGATGCCGGTGTCGAGGCGACGAACCAGGGCGGTGAGGCCGCGAGCGACGTCGTCGATATGGGTGAAGTCGTACAGGCGGTCGGCCCCCTCGACTCGAATCGCGTCACCGAAGGTCGCCGCCCGCGCGAAGGCCGGGATCACCCGGTCGTGGTGATCGCGGGTGCAGCCGTAGACGTTGGACAGGCGCACCACCGTGGCGCGGACGCCGTCCCGCCGGGCGGCCTCGGCGAGCTCTTCGGCGGCGACCTTCGAGCGCGCGTAGACGTTCATCGGTCGTCGCGGGGCGTCCTCGGTGACCGGCAGCGTAGTGGCCTGGCCGTAGACCTCGCGGCTGCTCGCGACGACCACCCACGGGCGGGTCGGCGCGCGGGCGGCGGCGAGGAGGACGTTGCGGGTGCCCTCGACGTTGGTGGCCTGGCAGAGCGCCGGGTCGCGCTCGCCCCAGACGACGCGGGAGACCGCACCGAGGTGCAGCACGGCGTCGCTCTCGGCAACCGCCGCGCGGACGGCGTCGGCGTCGCGCACGTCGCCGCGGTCGCGGGCGTTCCCGGCCGCCGGGTCGAGGCCGCGCACGGCGTAGCCCGCGGTGGTGAGCGTGCGGGTCAGCGCGCGCCCGACGAGGCCGCACGAACCAGTGATGAGAATCTGTCTGGGCATCCGGGTCATCCCTTCCGTTAAGTAGTGGTGCGGGGGGCCTGTACCCCTGCGAGGATCGTCACGGGGACGCCGTGCCGACGGGCGACGTCGCGGACCCTGCCCGACGCGCTGTGGCCGTTCCAGCGCGCGAGGATGAAGACCCGGTCGACGCCGCCGTGCCGGATCGAATCGAGTAGCCGCTGCGCGTGGTGGGGGCCGCCGCACCCGGCAGCCGGGTAGAAGGCGACCTCGCCGAGGTGTCGAAAGCGGCGCTCCTGTCGGGCGTCTCCACCGAAGACGGCGACACGAACCGCGCGTGCGAGGAGAGATGATGAATCGGGACGTTCCATGGATGAGTGACCTCCACGGAGTTCATGCCTCCCCCAGGGTCCGGCCAGAACCGGCGTTCGTGGTCAAAGGGAGGTCGCGGTCGAGGCGCGCAATCCATTGGTCGCGGAGTGGCGCGGTCCCGAGGTGCTCACAGAGCTTGTCGGCGCTGGCTTGCGCCGCTGGAGAGCTGCCACTGAATCGAGCCCAGAGGGCGAGGAGCGCAGCCACTTCGCCGTCGTTCGGGTTCTTCTCTGCCCACGAGGCGAGCACTGCCGCGGAGGTCAGCGAGTCGGGCCGCATCGTGCTTTCGCGGTCGAACGCTCGAAAGACGCCTTCGCATCGCAGAGCAAATGGGAAGGACATCACAAATGAATCGATGGGCGGCTCGGCGATCCCGGGAAGCACGAGCATGAAGACCGCCGAGTAGTGCAGTTGGTTCAGCGCGGCGAGGACGGCGATGACCCGGTCGGCGAGAGCGGTGAGCACTTCGCCGATCGCCATTGCGTCATCCCCGACGAGGAACGTCGCCCGTAGCTCCAGCCACTCTCGAACACTCTCGTAGCATTCATCCAGCTGGGAGTGCGCAAGCGCGATCATTGCCCGAGCGAGATCGCGGCGTGCGGATCGATCCAGCACAGGATCACTGGCGTCTATGGATTGGAACATGGCGATCGCCCCGAGGACGTCGTTCTCCTCCGCCAGCCGTCGCGCCCGCGCGCATGCGAGTGCTGGGGTCGCGCGCACGTCTGCTTCCGGCATCGCGCGCTCGAGGTCCCGGTCGATCACCGCGAGCGGGAGACCCACCCTCGATGCGGTGAGTTCCGCACGGTAGTCGAGGGCGTTCCCGTCGAGCAGGAACAGGCCGACGGTTCGGTCGGCCTCTCGATCTCGTGTGTTGTCTGCCCGCTCCCGGATGAAGCGCTGTGTGCTCTCGAGGGCGACCTTCGCGGCGTCGCGCACATCGTCGGGGACCGGGCCCGTCGTCCTGGGGCGACCGCGATGCAACAACTCGATCGGCTCCCCTCGCACGAGGCGACGGAGCATCGACAGCAGGTCCCACTCGCCCGCGAGCCAGCGTCCGAGGTCTGCCAGGGCCAGCGCATCGGCGACCTGGGAGTCGCAATGCCCCATCGACGCGCTGAGCAGTCGGGCGTGCGGCTGCAGGATGGTCAGCAGGAGAACGGCGTGGGTCTCGGGCCTGGTCGGAGACCGCGCGCCGTACCGCGCCGCCGCGACCCACTCCAGCCACGGGGCCGCGTCGTCCCCGCGGGACTCGACGCCGGCCATCTGCGCGAGCCCGGCGAAGAGGGCCAAGACTTCGGGAGTCGCGCCGCGGGCGAGCTCCTCGTTCCAGAACTCGGCGACACGGGACATGGCCATCGGGTCTGTGAGGGTGGCCAGGGTCGAGGTCGCGACCTGCCGGACGGCGCGCCGCCAGGAGTTCACCACCACGGCGCCGACCAGCGCTTCCAACTCGCCGCGCAAGAGCATCAGGGCCCGCGCCCACCGGAGCGGCCCCTCGGCGTCCCGGTGCACGGCCGCGGCGATCTTCCCGATCACCTTCGGGCTCGGCACGGCCCCGGCGTTCCACTTCTCGATCGTTCGCTGGTCCACCGCTCCGGCGAGCCCGGCGTAGCGCTGCTCCCAGGTTCGCCATTCCGGGCGATGGCGGGTGAGCAACCCCTCCAGCACCCGCCTCGGCAGGTGCGGGTCGAGTGGATCGCAGAGCCACTCCCATCGACTCTCCGGAGCTCCGGTGGCGGAGGCGGCGAGCGCGGCCACGGCGCCCAGTCGGACGCCGATTCGCGGGACGGCGATCCGCAGGACGGGGAGCAGCGCGTCGCCAGCTTCGAGCGCCGGAGCGCGCATAGTAGTGACCGCGGCGTCCCAACGGCGGAGCAGCTCGGGCCACGGCGCGGGTGCCACCGGCGGGAGCCCCAGCAACGCGGTCACACTCTCCACGAGGTCCTGCCAGCTGCGCGTGATGATCTTGCCGTGGCGAGCGCTCTGGAGCGTGCCGCGGGACAGGCGGCGCCCGCGCGAGCCGGAGTTCTCGTGCCCGAGGGCCAGGACGAGCCACGCGAGCATCTGCTGGGACAGAGGCAATGGAAGCGGATTCGACATGCGACGAGCATCCTTCGCGGGCCTGCGCCCCACCACCGGCGTTCTTGGACAAAGCATCCGCTCGACGCTCCCCTAGCGAACAATCTGACAGCAGTCCCAACGATTGGTCGCGGGCTCGGTCGCATCATACGGCGAAGAGGCCGAAAGATTGGTGCCGAGATCGCCAAGGTACTCCAGCCCATCACCCAGCTGAAGTGCTCCCGGCGGGCAAGGGACACCGCGAGCGACCGAACGGTATCGCTTCGAGGCGCAGGCCTCGGAGAGGCTCGAAGACGTCGATGGGGAGCGGAGCGGGCTTGGTGGCTCGCAGCAGCGTGACGCTGACCGACGGAGGGGCAGCACCACTGCCGACAAGCAACAAGATGGCAGCGGGCGTGTCGTCCGCACCCGCTGGTTGGCAAACCGCACCCGCTAGGTTCCAGCGTCAGCATCAACGGCCACGCCCGCCTTGAAGACTAGCAAGGCCGACCGGGCAATCGATCCCGTGGAAGCCTCTGTCCGAGAAAGGCGGACTGTGGTAACCGATGGGTGAACGGAGGGTGAGGATGGCGCAATCTGAGCGATCGTATGGGGACTACAAGACAGTCGCCGAGAGTCTGGCCAAGTCGTTGCGGGACGTCGCCGCGCTGTGGGAGGAGGTCGGAGATGGCGGTGCGTCGGAAACGGCGACACGTTCAGCACGACTGAGGTCCATGGCGGATCATCTGCTCTCCGATTCATTCAACCTCATGGTCGTCGGTGAGTTCAAGCGCGGGAAGAGCACGCTGATCAACGCCATGCTCGGACGCTCAATTCTTCCAGCGAAGATTGCGCCCTGCACCGCGGTGATCACGAAGGTCACCTATGCAGAGCGCGAAAGGGCGACGCTGTTCTACACCGACCAGAAGAGAGCCCCGCTTGAGATCGAAACCAACGATATCAAGAAGTACATCGCCATCGGTCGAGTCGATGGCGAGCCGGACCGCATCCGACGGAGCGAGTTCGAGCGGATGGACGTCTTGGCACCGATCGACCTGTGCCGTCAGGGCGTTTCCATCGTGGACTCGCCAGGACTGAACGAAGACGACACCCGGACCGAGGTGACCCGGTCGTTCCTCGACCAGGCCGACGCGATGGTGCTCGTGCTGAGTTGCAAGCAACAGCTCAGCCAGTCGGAGAAGGAATTCATCCAAGAGGTCCTGGGCAGATACGCGAAGGACGCGACGAGCATCTTCGCGATCTGGAACGAGTACGATGCGGTCCAGGGAAGCGAAGACGATGACGCCGACCTTCGTGCCAGGTCCAGGCAGTATCTCGAGCCCTACATCGGAGGGGCCACCCGGGTCTTCTACGTGTCTGCTCTCAACGGGCTGCTGGCGCGCAAGGCACAAGATCAGCAGAAGCTGCTCGAATCGGGTCTCCCCACCTTCGAACGCGGGCTTGAGGGCTTTCTTGCGTCCGAGCGCGGAGCCCTGAAGCTCCGGAGCCCCCTCGGGGCCGCCGAGCACGCCATCAAGGAGTTCGGTCCGCTGCTCCAGCAGCGCGAGGTCCTCCTTCGCGCATCGCTGACCGACCTCCAGCAGCGGTACGACTCACAGCAGCCAAGGTTCAAGGAGCTCGAGAGGCAACGTGCGGGCGTCCTGCGTCGCATCGGTCACACCAGAGATCGCCTGCACGAGCGGATCTCGAACAGCTATGTGACCTTCGTCAGCGGACTACTTCCGAAGCTGCGCGAGGCCGTGAAGGGCGTCGAGATCGGATGGCACGAACTCGTGACTGATCGATCCGGTGTGACGAAGCGCATCGAGGTCGCACTTCGAGGCGCCCTCGGCACCGAGCAGAAGCGGTGGGCAGAGACGGTCTTGCAACCAATGCTGCAGGGAGAGCTCGAGGCGCTCGGCGACGATCTCGCCGAGGGGGTAGCCAAGTACGTCCGCGAGGTCGAGTCCATTCGGGCTGCGATCACGATGGGGCCAAGTTCCATGGTCGACGGCGACGATGTCAGCACGCTCGAGCGAGTGCTCGCGGGCGTCGGCGGGCTCGTGCTCGGAGGCGTCGGCGGCGCCGTCATGGGAGGCGCGGTCGGCTTCAAAGGGATGCTCAAGGGCCTCGGACTGCACCTCGTCGCGCTCTTCGGGCTTGTCGCGCTCGGTCTCAACCCTGTCGCGCTCATCATCGCGAGCATCGTCTCCGGTCTCGCCGGCACCGCCGTTCAGTCAGGGAGCATGAGGGACGACGTCAAGGAGAAGCTCGCGACGAAGTTCCATGAGGGGCTCGCCGCGACGGCCAGTACAGACGGCGGGGTGATCGCCGAAGAGGCGCTAAAGCAGATCGTTGTCCTCAAGGGAAAGATCGATGATGCGCTCACGATGATGCTCGACGAGCTGCGGGGGCAGGTCGAGAGCAGCCTCGCGGAGCTACAGCGCGGCCAGGAAAGCGTCGATCGTCGGGTGCGCGAACTCGACAGATTCCGCCATCGGGCCGCGGCCGTCCAGGAGGGGCTGCGCGCGGCGCGCTCATATGCCGAGCACTGAACGCCAGCAGACGCTCGTCTACGACCTCCGCGCCGCCCGGAGCGCAGGCGAGCTCCAGTCGCTCGTGCAACGAACGGCGCGGGACATCGAGGCCTTCGTACGCGAGCACCCCGAGCTGTCTGCGAAGGCTCGTACGGCGCTCGCGGAAGCCACCGCGGACATGCGTAGGCGGCTCGATCGCGAGGAAATGTACGTTGCGATCGTAGGTGAGTTCAAGGCGGGCAAGAGCACGTTCCTCAACGCCATGTTGGGAACGCGTCTGTTGGGGGCCGCGACGGGGGAGTTCACCGGCTCGGTCACCTACCTTCGCGAAGGAATCGACGCCGACTACTGGTATCTCGAATCGAGTGGCCGCCGTGTACGATTCAACGATGAGGTTCCAGATCAGCGCTCCGGACTGGTGGAGCGATTGCGCGCGGGCGAGGCCCTCGCGCGTCTGCGTCGGGCGGACCTCGACTCGGCAGTACGTGCTCGAGATGTGGCGATCAAGGAAGGAAATCGCAAGAGCAACGAGGTCGTTGGTGCATGTCAGACGGAGGAGCTCGACAGGGCGCAGCTTGACGCCGAAGAGCGCAAGCTCGTTGAAGCGGGGGCGTTTCTCCAGCGCGCTTCCCTCGTGGAGCAGGAGCATGCGTCGGCCGTCCCGTTGATGCTGCGAGAAGAGCCGCGCTGGTGGGCATTCTGGTGGTGGACGGCGCGGGTGCTGCTCGGCTGGCTCTGGGGGACGAAGCGACAGGCGTGGCGCCGCGCGGTCGGGCACCGCGAGCACGGTGGAGCTGCCCTCAACGCCAGTCGAGGCCTGCGCCACCAGGCCGACCTCCGACACCTGTCATCGCAGCGTGCGACCGCCGACGCAACTCAGGCCGCCGATGCCGCTGCCCGCGCTGTTCGTGCGGCGGTGGACAGCGTTGCCCTCGCCGAGCGTCGGCTCGCGGATTCGAGGCGGGCGATCCCCGAGTTGAGCGCTGCGCTCCAGAGGCATCGTGACGACCGGGACCGACAGTTTCGACGGCATGTGCGCGACCTCGGTGACCTGCACGGTCGGGGGGCAACGGTTAGCGAGGTTCACATCCAGTTTCCGGCGCAGCGCCTGAAGGGAGGGCTCGTGCTCATGGACACGCCCGGGGTGAATACTCCGAACAAGGTGTTCCAGGAGCGCGCCTGGAAGGCGATCGAGCATGATGCGGATGCGTGTGTTCTGCTGACGCCGATGCGGCAGGTGATGTCGCAGGAGACGCAGAAGATCGTCGCGCGACTCACCGAGTATATTCCCCATGTCGCGCTGGTTGTGACCCAGGTTGATGCCGCGCACAAGAACGCGCTGCTCATCACGGAGGACGAGGACGAGGCCCGGGAGCAGTGCGCAGAAGCGATCACAGTTGCGCGGCAGCAGTTCGCGAAGGTGGTAGGCCGAAGGTCCGAAGAGGTCTTCCTTGTCGATGTGTCGGCCGATCGGGCGATCGCGGACGATCCCTCGTTTGATCAGTCCTGGGCTCGGGCGTTCGACGAGTCGATGGCCCGCCTGTTACGGGTGCTGGCGGCGGAGCGCACTACGGTCCTGGCAGTGCGTTGCGCGCAGATCGCGACCGCCGTGGTCAGGTCATCCCGAGAAGCAGTCGAGCAGCTCAAGGCGGCGTACAACGAGCGAATCAGAACCCTGACCAACAGCCGGCTCCCTGATCCGCAGAAGGAAGTTAAGAGGCTGGTGACGGCGCATCGGAGGACGCTGCGAGGGGCCTACGAATCTGTGCAGCAGGCGAGCGTGGTGGCGTTCAATCAGCAGGTCGATGAGTGGTGTGATTCGGTCGAGGCAGTACTGTCGTCGCAGCCAGACAAGACGCAACTCGAGAAATTCGTGCAGGAGGAGATGCCCAGGCGCTTCAAGCGGTTGAAGGTCCTGACGGAGAAGGTGATGGAGACCCAGCGCGATCAACTCCACCAAGAGTTGACGCGGGAGGCGACCGCCGCCGCGAACGAGATTCGTGAGCGGTATCGGGTCGTGAGCCGGCTGGTCGCCGGCGAGGCGAATGTTCGGTTGGATGGACTGGAGCTGACCTTGGGGGCGGGCGGCGACGAACTCGCGGGCGGTCTCGCGTCGATGCTGTCCGGGCACGATTCCGAGAACATCTTCGCCAGCGCGGCCGGCATGGGAGCTGGCGCTGCGATCGGGACGTTGATCTTTCCGGGCGTAGGCTCCGTCATCGGGGGCCTCGTCGGCGGGTTGATTGGCTTTGCTTTTGGGCCGAGCCTCGATGACCTGAAGAAGAAGGTGTTCGCCAAGACCGCTGAGGATGTCCGCGCATTTCGGGCTGCGGCGGTTCAGCACATCGAACAGGACAGCGCCCACCTCCTGCAACAGTCCGTCGCGGCGCTCGAGTCGCTGCTCGATCGACAGCTCGTCGTCTTCAACCGCTGGATTGAAGGCCTCGTGGCGGAAGAGCAGCGGAAGATCGACCGCGAGCTCCGGCGCCTCGGAGACCTTGAGGCTCGCGCGGGCGACCTGGCCTCTGTCGTCGACCGGCTGCCGAAGCTCATCGAGGCCGTCGCGCGGGAGTCTGCACTGATGGCGAGAGGCGCCTCAGGCACTGCATCACGTTCAAATAGATCGAATTGAAGGAAGGCGAAGACCATGAATGGATCAGTCATCGACATGCATCCCTTCCTCAAGCTTCCGCTGGAGCGCGCGAGAGAGGTCGTGGAGGGCGTCGCCCGTGGAGATTTTTATCAAGATGGCGGAGTCATTCGCAACGCGAAGACGGGGAGGTTTGTTGCCTTCCTTCGTGGAGTGAAGGACGGAGGCAGTGAGCTCGGCGGAGTGGTCTCGTCGTTTGCGTCGGGGCTGATGCAGGTGGGGGCTGCGGCTTCCATTCTCAACCTCGGCGTCAGCGTGGTCGGCTTCGCCCTGCTGAATCGGAAGCTCAACCAGGTGCAGGATGGCATCCGTCTGCTGGATCGGGCCATGAAGGATGGCTTCGATCAGGTGAACGGTCGTCTCGACGACATCGGCGCGCAGATGGTGGCCCTGCGCCTCCTTACTGCCCGGGTCCACTCGGACCTGGCCCGGGTCGAGGACAAGCTCGATCGCGTGTCGGCGCAGATCGACCTCGCACAGTTCGCGCCGCTTGCCTCCTCCTTCGAACAGCTTTCCGAGGTCGACGCGCGGCGCGAGCTGCCCTCGCCGGCGTGGTTCATCGGGCACGCCGACAGAGCCCAGCAGGTCCGCAACTACTGCGTCGCGATGCTGCAGCGGAACGATGTCGCCCGTCTATCCCCTACTGATCCGCGCTTCGTCGCCTCGATCGCGTACCTCGACGTTTCGGCGCTGGCGCTGGTGTTGGAAGCTCGCACGCTGCGCGCCGCGGGCGAGACGGCCCTGGCTCGGCGCCGCTTGGAGTCGGGGCTCGCGCAACTGCGACTCCCAGCGACCGAGATCGTCGGGCAACTCTGTGATCGGCGTCCGTCGATCCTGGCGGCGCGGCCCCTGGTGGCGCGAGTGGGGGAGCCCGCGCTGGCGTCCATCGCGCGGCTGCTCGAGCCCGAGTCGGTCGATCCGATGAGGAAGCTCCGGGAGGAGTGGTCGGCAACCGTCGCCGCCGGCACCCCTGAGACGCTGGCGTTGTTGCGAAGCCTCCGGACCGAGATCGACGCCTGGGTGGAGCGCGCGGAGGCCGCACGACGGACGACCGAGGTCATGGAGATGCTCGCAACATTGCGCGAGGAGTACACGGTCTGCGAGCAGTACGCTCTTCCTCCGGCACAATGGGAGCGACTGGCGGACGCGTCCGCTTCCGATGAACTGGTGCTGCTGGTGCCACGGACCGCCACAAGCTGAGCGAGTAGATCGTTCGAGGCGGATGGCGGGCCGCCGTCGCCGAGGTCTGGTCGCTGGCGGAATGCCTTGACCCTGCTGGTGCCGTCAGCAACGATCCGCCCGCCTCGACCGGTCGATGTCTCTCGCGGAGCCACCAGGTGCATGGAGATCAGCCCGACCGAATCTGTAGAGCGTTCCGGAGCGGCGCCGGGAGATGGTCCTTCGACCGTCCTCGCTGGTGGCCATCGTGTGCTCTTCACGCTCTCTGAGGCCGCCGATCCGCGTGCCTTCGCCGCCGACCTCGCTGCGCTGCTCTCGACGGGCTCCTCGACCGTTCGCGTCCTTCAGGGCAACAACGCTCCGCTGACTGTCCCCTCGCACGAGCTGATCGACGCGCCACCCCGGGACTTGTCGCAGATCGCCGCCGACAATCTCTCTGGTGCGGCGCTGCCGTTCCGGTGGTCGGTGTCGCTGTCCGATTCCGCAGGCGCGCCGCGCACCGTCACGCTGGATCTTTCGCCCGACTCGGTGATCCCGGTCGGCCTCGACGCACCCCTGCCAGCCCACGCCCTTGTGCTCTGGCTCGATCTCGTGGCTTCACGCCGCGCACAAATCGGGGTGGTCCCATTCGCGATGGTCGGGCGGCGGCTTCACCCGTGGTCACTGCTCAGCCTCGTCGAGCGCTCCCTCTCCAGCGGCCTCTGTACTCACGCTCGCTGGACTTCCCCCGATGGCACGCACACCCGCGACTGGCACGCCACCGACCTCATCGCTCTCGCGCGCACGACCCGTCCGTACGAGAGCGCCGCGCCCGACGAGACGACCTCTCCCGCGTTCCCCCCCGAGTCTGCTGCACCCATCGAGCTTCCGGCCGCTCTGCGCGTCGCCCTTACCGCCGCCGCGGGAGACCCGGCGCTCGAAACCGTCGCGCTCTCGGAGTTCCTCGCGACAGGGCCCCTCGGGCTCCCACCACTCAGCGTCCGTCACCTCAGCCCAACGCTCTCCCCACGCTTCCGCTGCGCCGCGCCTGCCGACCTCGCGCTCGTGACCCTTGCCGACGCGCAAGGCGTCACCATCGCCCTGGCGCCTTCCCTCGCTCCTGCCCTGCGCATCACCGCGATCCTTCACGCGCTAGGCCATGTCGCCCTCGGTCACGTGCGCGCAGGCGATACCTTCGCCCTCTGGGACACCGCCGCGACCCTCTCCGCGCCGCACCCCGAGCGCCGCTGGGACCGCGACGTGCGCGAGGCCTTCGCACGCTGGTTCGAGCCAGAGCGGCCGCGCTCCCTCGACGAATGCACGCCGCGGGACAAGGCCCTGCTCGGCCTCCATCGCCTCATGCGCGACCGCCTCGGTGGCGCCGAGACGCTCGCCGAGGAGGCCGTCCGCTACCAGAAGGCAGCGTACCAGCGACAGGCCGCGCAGCGTGTGGTCGCGCAGCTCGACACCTTGCGGGGCTCGATGCTCTGCGACGGCGTCGGCCTCGGAAAGACCTACGTCGCGACCACTGTGATCGTCCACGATGCCGCCCGGTGGCGTGCCGGGGGCCACGCCGACGCCCTCCGCGTGACGGTGCTCGCGCCAGGCTCGGTCGTCGAGACCTGGGAGCGCGAGGCCATTCCACCGCTCGCGGCGCACGGGGTCGAGACCTCACGGGTGAGGGTGATCTCCCACGCGAAGCTCTCGCGCGTCACGGCCGGGAGCGCCGTGCTCGTTCCCCGGGGCGACGGGCTCTCCGACCTCGAACACCTCGTGCTCTCCGACCTCGTCGTGGTCGACGAGGCGCACAACTTCCGCACCGCTTCGGCCCGCCGCACCCTCGTGCTGCGTGACCTCCTCCGGCTTCGGATGAAGCGGGGACGCTTCCGCCGTGTGCTGCTGCTCACGGCCACGCCCATCAACAACAGCCTCGAAGACCTGGAACAGGAGTGCTCGCTCCTCTTCGCCGAGCCGTACACCTTCGCGGGGCTCACGCAGAAGGGCGACGCGGCGTGGGAGAGGGCCGCGCTCGCCGAGCTCCAGCAACGGTGCCAGCGCGCGCGCGACCACGCCAACCGGCAGCGAGACGCCATCGAGGAGATCCTCCACGGGCGCGACGGGCGCGTGCGGCCATCGTTCTCGTTTCGCAGCGACCTGCCCATCGGCACCTACAACCTTTCAAAATACCTCAAGGAGCAGGAGACGAAGCTCCACGAACTTCGTACCCGCGTGCGCAGCGCCGCCGCCACGGGCGTCCGCGACGACGGGCCCCGCCCGCGCATTGCCGAGGAACTCCTCGATCGCGTGGTGGTGCAACGCTCCCGCGCGCTCTGCAAGGAGATCGAGCGGCAGGAGGGATCGTCCGTCGACCTGCTCTTCCGCCCCGATGCCGGGGAACCCGAGCGTCTCCGCTACGCCGACACGAGCAACGTGCTCGCGCAGTTCCTCCCGCTCTTCGACGAGGGCAGCGCGTCGGCGCTTAGTTTCCGCGTCTACATGTGGCGCGACGTCGAGGACGCCACGCACACCGCGGAGGACGCGTCCCCGGCGGTCGGCCTCCAGCGGGTGCTCGCCCTCAAGCGCCTGGAGAGCTCGCCGGTCTCCTTCCTCATCACGGTGCTGCGGCTCACGGTGCTCCATGCCGCGCGCGTCGAGCAGCTCATCGCGCGATGCAGCGCCGCCGGGCTACACGACGAGGCGAGGCGCATCTCCGTGGCGTCCGAGATCATCCTGAAGGCGTCGGCGCCGAAGCAGCTCCGCACGATCCGCTGGCTCACCGCGGGCGACCGTCCCGAGAACCCGTCGTCGCAGTTTCTCGCGCGGCTCGCGGGGGCGCGGCCCGACGAGGACGAGGGGGAGGACGAGCCCATCCAGCTGGGGTTCTTCGACGCACCGCCGCCCACGGCTGACGGCGAACTCGCGAAGGTCCGGCGGTTACTGGGATTGCGCGACCTGCTGCTGGCTGACCTCGCGATCCTCCTGCGCGTGGTGCCCCAACTCGCGGACGTGGTGTTCGGGCGTTTCGACGTCGATGACTGGCCTGGGGGGTTCAGCGGCGCCAGCCGCCGCTGGCCCGAAAGTGCCGCCTGGGCCGGACGCATGGCCACCGACCCGAAGCTCCTGGCGCTCTTCCGACGGCTCTTCCAGGCCCGCCGGGAGGGGCGCAAGGTGCTGGTATTCTCGCAGTTCACCGACACCATCGCGTACGTGCGCTCGGTGCTCGACGCCTGCCGCGCCCTCGACCCCGCGCGGCGACGCGAGCTGCTCATCGACCTCGGCATCGAGGGCGTCGCACCCGATGCCTTCGACACCCTCCTCGCCACCACCGCTACCGTCACCGGCGAGACCGACGACCGCAACCGGGTGGTCGATCGCTTCGCGCCCTTCTACCGCCTGCGTCCCTTTCCTCCCCCCGGGGACCTCGGCGTGGTCTGGGAATCCGACTGGCTCGACGCCATGCGCCGCCCCGTGGACGTGCTGTTCAGCTCCGACGTGCTCGCTGAGGGCGTCAACCTTCAGGACGTCTCCGTCCTCGTGAACTTCGACGTCCACTGGAACCCCGTGCGCATGATCCAGCGGGCGGGCCGCGTTGACCGGCGGCTCGACCCCCGCATCGAAACGGCGGTGGCCTTCCCGTTGCTGCACGTGATCGCGCAGAGGGAGGGACTCGTCACGCCGCGGTACGGCTGGCGCGACCGGCCCGGCGAAGCCCCGGTCATCGCCAACATGATCCTGCCCGATGAATTGGAGGCCGAGCTCGCGCTGCGAGAGCGCCTTGCAACCAAGACCCTGGCGATCGATTTCACCCTCGGGCTCGAACGCGGCACCGGCGCTGAGGCGGACTGGATGCATGGGTATCGCTACAACGGGGTCACCAGCCTCAATACGTTCCAGAGGGACCGTGCCATCGAGCGGCTGGGGGCAATGTATCGACGGGTCGAAAGGGCTCTGGCCGCGCGAGGCGTCGACCCGGTTTGGAGCGACGAGCTCAACGCGTGGATTCGCGACGAGCGCGCGGACGATGTGGCGCCGGTAATCGGCCGCGCGTTGCTGCACCTGCCGTGGACGGACCCGAAGCCCTACACGCGGTTCTTGCGACCGTCGGTCGTGCGCGGGGTGCCGTGCTGGCTTTGGTCGTATCAGCCTTTCCACGCCGAGGCGTCGCGTTGGCTGCCCCTGTCGATGGAGCACGCCGGCGAGTCGTGGCCCGACCCTACAGCGGAGCCGCAGGCGACGCAGACGCTGCGGCCCGAACACCTCTTGGCCGCCGCCGCCGTGGTCATGGACCCGAAGACTCATCTCCGCGAGAGGAACCGCGAAGATGAGGCGGTGGGTGCGGAGGTTTTCCAGGGGGTGCCCGCGCTCGCGCCGGGGTACTTTGCGTCGCAAGAAGAGCGCGTGCAGATCGAGATGAGCCAAGTGTTCATCGTGCAGGTGGGGGCGGTGACACGGATGATGGACGTGATGGGAATGGGGGACGCATGATCGGATATGACGAGTTCGTTCGAAGACTACGCGGCGAGTCAGACGCGATAGAGCCTGCTTCGGCGGATGTGACGGCGGTTCCGTCGAAGACCAGGGGATTCGCTCAGGGGAAGGTCAAGGCGGACGCTCGGCAGAAGGTGGCGACGCGGGTCGGAACGACCTTCGCGCAGGACCTCATGGCGGCTTCGGGTTTCGGCGTGCCGACGGAGATCCCGTTGAGCCAGGTGATCCTCGGGGTCGGGGTCGCCTTGAGTCACCTGCCGAGTACGGTGCGCTACTTCAAGTCGAAGGGAGAAGGGCAGCCCCACGTGATCCTCTTGGAGTTCGCCGCTGTCGGGTCCAGCGAACTGCTCAAGGGCGCGAAGTCGCTCTTCCCGAGTGAGTACCAGTTCAACCTGGTGGAGGATGCGCTCGACCGCTTCGCCCAGGAAGTGCTGCGGGGCTTCGCGAAACCGAGGGCCCCGGAAGTTCCCGGCGCAAAGCACGTCCAGGAGACTCTGTGCGTCTTCGCAGTGCGGGATGCCCGCGTCAAAGGTAACGGGAACAACAACCACCTCGTGCACTTCTCGACCGTGACGGCGGAGCCCGACGAAGCCCTGGAGAGCTTCGTGATCCGACAGGAATGCGTCGATTGGGATGTGCCCCGCAGCGGCGAGTACATGCGCCGGGTTTACGAGCGCGCGTTCAAAAAGATTGACGGGTCAGCATGGAAAGACGCGTTCGCGAGGCAGCCGGAGCGCGAGAAACTCAGGGAGGTCGCGAAGGCCTGTCTCGCGCCGAGTCCGAAGAAAGAGGAGATCCACGATCGCGTCGTCAAATTGCTGTCCGAGATCGCCAGCACATACGACCCCCAGACCGCTTCGTTGGGGCAGAAAATCCAGTGTACTGAGCTTCCCATCGATCACGACATCGGGAGCCCCGCGCGGTCTGAAATCGGCGACCGAGCCGGGTTGCCTGTCGCGGTCCCGGGCATTGCGGTACGTCGCGAGGATACATCGTTACTCGGGTACGTCATATACTGTCTCGGCAACGAGACCGAAGCGGCCGATCTTCGGGAGCGCCTGGGATCCCACAACCGGTTTCACAACGTGCTCGTCATCTATCCGGCGACGGACTGCGTTCAGGTCGAACTCTGGCAAGGGCGGCAGCGGATGGAGGGCAAGCTCACGAAGTCCGGGGCGCACTACAAGAATGAAGGTCGCGTAATCAGCTTCCTCTCTCGCTTCTTCGTGATAAGTCGCAGCGAGATCGCCGATCCGAAGGAGCTCGCCGAAGAGTTGGCCTACCGAGCGCGATATCTTCAACAGCTAGCGCTTCGACAGGTCGAAGAGCTCAGTGAATTGAAGGCGCTTTACGAGAGTTTCAAGCAGCATCTGGTTCATAGTCAGACGCCGAAAGAGTTCGCCGATGCGTACGCGCAGACTTTAACCTATGGACTGCTTGCAGCGCGCTGGATTTCCAAGGATGAATTTTTGCGCGCGGGCGTGCGGTTTACTCGGAACAACGCCCGGGGTCATTTCCCGAGGACGAGCCCGTTCTTGCGCGCGCTGTTTGACAAGGTGCTCGATGCAGGTTTCGATTACAAGCAAGTGTGGCTGCTCGATGACGTGGCGGATCTGCTAAATCGTGTCGATATCGATGTCGTCTTCTCGGGGGCGGCGGTTGGAAGGGCGCACGACGGAAACGTGTTGACGGCGGGCCGCGAGAGTGTGGTCGAAGTGCCTGACCCGGTCATCCATTTTTATGAGCCGTTTCTGGCGGCGTTTGACAAAAAACTCAAGAGCAAGCGAGGCGTATTTTACACCCCACAAGCGGTGGTTAAGTACATCGTCCGTCAGGCTCACGAACTACTTCAGACCCACCCTTTTCTCCTTGCTGACGGTTTGGCCGACGTCACGGCTTGGCAGGGGGAGGGCGTAGGCGAGCGGGTGCGAGTGACGAGTGAATCCGTTGGTTCGGCGGGAGAAAATGAATTCGTTCGCATACTCGATCCAGCTGCTGGGACTGGCACGTTCCTCTTCGCATGCGTGGACGTCATCGAAGAGACGGTAAAGCGGCGGTTGTGTGCCGAGTTCCTCGTCGATGACTGGGAGGATATCCGCGTGTTGAGGGGTTGGCGGGAATACGTCGGTAGGCACCTGCTTCCCAGGTTGTTCGGCTTCGAGTTGATGGTGGCACCGTACGCCATCGCGCATATGCGATTGGCGGCTAAGCTCAAGGAGACCGGTTACGTTCTTGGCGAAAATGATCGCCTGAACGTGCTTCTGACGAACTCGCTCGAATCGTCTGTTGAAGTCTCCGAAGGGAGAGCGGATTTGCTCGGTACGTTGGCTTCGGAGGCGCAGGTCGTTAATTCTATTAAAGAGAGTCAGCGATTTACCGTGGTTCTGGGCAATCCACCCTATTCTCTTCATTCGCAGAACATGAACGATGAGTCTCGGGCAATCGTGAACCCGTACAGGTCCGTTGGCGGCGTGCCGATCAAGGAGAAAGGAGCGCTTCAGTTTGAGAAGATTATTCAGGATGACTACGTCAAGTTCTTTCGAGTCGCCGAAATTTCTGTCCTGACTGCGGGAGTCGGCGTTCTCGGATTTGTCGCCAATCATGGTTTTTTGGATAATCAGACGCTACGCGGGATGCGGTACAGTCTCCTGTCTTCGTTCGACTATATTCGTTGCGTCAATTTACATGGAAGCAACGCGAAAAGTGCGGTCGTGCCTGAAGGGGTTGAAGATCAGAACGTCTTCGACATCAAGCAGGGGGTGGCGATCTTTCTCGGCGCCCGGAGGGGCCCTGCCGACGATTCAGCCAACGACCAGCCACCGGATGAGGAAGTCCTGCAGGACCACCTAGGCACGGACGACGGATCGGCTGGCGTGGTCGACCCGCCTCGTACCGTCACTCTCGCTCATGATGTGGGATACTCGGAGCTCTGGGGTACACGCGAAGAAAAGTACTGCGCGCTGGGTGGGGCACCGTCGCTTGCAGTGCGCCGGTTCGCGCCGGCAGCTCCTTCGTATTTGTTCGTTCCGACACTGACTGCCAACGAAGCGGAGTATGATAGAGGTTGGAAGGTATCCGACATATTCCCAGTGGGAAGCATGGGGGTGGTGACGGCGCGCGATAACGTGGCCGTCTCGTTCGACGCGGAGACACTTGTTAAGCCACCCGTCATAAGTATTTTCCCACCCCCTGGTGGATCTACGGCACGCTCCCCGGCGTGAGCAACGAGGGCACGATTCGGGTGACCGCAGCCCAGCGACGACGCCTCCAAGCGATCGTTCGGG